>JAOZTL010000312.1 GCA_029942205.1 Bacteroidales bacterium
AGAATCTTTTTTAGATTTAGGCAAGTTTACTTGAGCTTTACTCCTATCTCTACTTAATTTTACAAAATCACGTAAAATTTCTATTTTATGATTAATTATTTTCTTTTCTGTAAATTCATGTGTTTCCCACTCAAAATCAAAACGATATTTAGAATAATCAAAAGCCATTCTTGCCAACAAATGGTCTAATAACCGATTACGTCTATCGTAAAATGTATTCCTATTTTCGATAATGTTTTCTAATATACGAGTTAGTTTTGTTCTATTGCTTTCTAACTTCGTTTTCCATTCTAGCAGTATTTTTTTTCGATCAGAAAGATCTATATTTTTCTTAATACAATCTTTCACAAAATCTTGGTATAAATATTCTGCACCTGGAATTTCTAGCAAGGGCTGGCTACCATACGTATTTTGAATATCTTCTATCGAAAAAATAGAACTTAAACTATCTAAATTAGCTAAGAAATTAGCCAATATTTGTTCAAAAAATACCAAATATCCTTTTAATTGCTTTGCTTGTCCTTTTCTTTTAATAGAAGCTGATGGTGGTAGTCCATCACTACCTATTCCATAAATATTTGGAAAGTCATTTTGAATGGAATAATAATTTTTTAAATCTCTATAATCTCCTTTTTCTCGAAGAAAAGTCAAGCGTTTGTATAATAATCGATTCTCTTCGCGTCCTTCTATTTTGAGTATTTCTTGTGATAAATCATCTTTTATCCGAACACGTTTTCCTACTTTATAAAAATTAATGTTACTTTCTTTCTTGTTTAATTTGAATGCCTTTCCTTTTTCTATTCCATAAAACCATTTATAAGAATTTCCTTGTTCGTCAATAATGTTAAGTTTTTTTATTAAATTAACACCTTTAACATCCATGATAAAATGAATAATATCAGAAGCATATATTTCATTTCGTGTCTCGATTCTTTCTAAGTCTGAATCTTGAATAAAACCACTTCGCAAAAATGGACCATCAAATATTTCGTCAATAACAACTCCTCGTTCAACCATGCTTTCTAAGCTTTGAAAATTGATCGATGGCGATAAATATTCGATTAATTCGGAATAAATATTCAAATAAATTTCTTTAATTTCATGATCATCAGCAGCATCAATGTCTATTTCGATAGTTACTGGGCGATATTCAATAAAACTTACTTGATTAAAATCTTCACATAAATTCCGTTCTTTGTTCAGTTTTTCATAAACCTGATGTCGTACTTTTTCTTTATTAACATCATCGGTATAGTCTTGATAAAGCTCAATACTAATATCAAATATGCCTGAAAACTCAGGATACTTTGAGGAAGGATAAAGAATCGTGTCTTTTACTCCTTCAATATCCAAAACAAGTTTATAATAGTCTTTAAGAGTCAAAGCTTTGGCTGACAGAATATCAGATGGAGCATAAAGTGTATCATTTACTTCTTCCTTTTGTGTTGCAATTAAATCTTTTACAGCATATTGCGAACGATAACCAAGCTCGGTGAGTGCATACGAAAGTACCTCCAAAGTGGTAATTCCTGGATCGTGATAATTGTAATCCGTCCAAATATTCCCAGATAATTCTTGTATTTTATTTAATCCACTCTGTTTTAAAAACTTAAGATCTAATATATCTTCTGTAACTTCTTTTGCTTTAATACTAGCAGTATCATCCATAAATTCATATTTAACAGCTTTTTGGCTATTTTCGGATTAGTTTATCGAAAAGGTTTTCAATAAATATATTCAATATATCATCACAACACTTAATTATTCCAATTCTTCTGTAAAATTAGTTTTATTCTGCTGAAGCTGTGCATTTGCTTGCAAATGTAATTTTTCTATTAATTTATATACTTTTACGAATGGTTCTTTCCCTAAAGCTTCTACTATTCTATTTATATCTTCTATTTCTAACTCTAATTTTATTTTATCCACGTTTTATTTTTTAAATCTAAAATAATTTAGCAATATTATAACTAATCAACACACCCTCTCCAATGTCTCTACGAGTACGAATCTGTAAACTATAATCAAAGTAAGTTCCGACCCATCTTACGTCAATTTTATTTCTCATCCAGCCATAAAATCCTTGTGTTTTGGAAACTGCACTTCTTGAATTTCCATACGAACTAACAGCAATAGCATGAGTAATGGCATGTGAGCCTCTTTTTCCCACAACAGCAATTACCTCAAATGCATTATAATGATTCAAATCAGTGATTACATCGTGCCAATGCCCATCAGCAGGAATTTCGCCATTTGCATAATAGCCAATGCGACCTTTCATTCCTACAAAACCATCCACATCCAGCTTTGCACGTGGTTGAGTCGTACCAATCCCGATATTTCCTCCTGTTTCTAAGAACAAACGACTTTCATCTTCGGCAATATTAAAGCCTTCGTTTCCATCTTTTGACTTAATACTAAATGTCCATGTAGGACGTAAATCTTCTATGTTTTTATAAAATTGCAATATTTCTTCTTCCGAGCCTTCTGCTTTTATTTTAAGTGCTTCATCTTGTTTTTTCCAAACTCCGTCATCTTCTTGGTTTAAGCACGAATCAATAAAATCTTGAAAATTATTCTCTTTCGGAACATTACCCTTCAAAAAGTAATTTTTTAATATTGCTCTATTCTTTGTTGCCATAATGCTTTTTTTGGTTTTACCCGAATAGTTCGAGTATTAAATTTACAGAAAACTCTTTGCTTAAAATATCTCGTAAGGTCTTCGACCCAATTTATTCTACTCACATGCTTTACTATAACACTCTTTTAATGATAAAATATCATCACATGATCAAGTACTTATATTATTTTATCTAATTATAAAAAGAAATCCTTC
The DNA here is from genome assembly GCA_029942205.1 of Bacteroidales bacterium. Taxonomy (GTDB): domain Bacteria; phylum Bacteroidota; class Bacteroidia; order Bacteroidales; family JAOZTL01; genus JAOZTL01. The sequence goes on from JAOZTL010000312.1 coordinate 2,837, forward strand.
AATGTCAAAACATACTCATCTTCGGCTTCTTCATGTCTTGCTTTACCTCCCACTAAATGCGTTATCCCTATTTGATCTTTTTCTATTCCTTCGTCAATTTCTTTGCTATATTCTTCTGCCGAACTAAAATCTTTACCCAAAATCAAAGAACCGATAGCTTCTTCCTTTTCATTACTTCCGATGATCTTAATCATGTGATCGGGAGCAGACACTAGTATCGAAATTTTTGTTTTAGGAGTAATTACTGCATTATTATCATTCGCTGTATCTAAATTAAGTACATTACCTTTGGAAATATGAAAAACACCTAAATTAATAATATAATCAATATAGTCTCTTGTTTCTAAAAAATATGTAACATGCATAGCATAAATCTTATCTGTCAAAAGAATAGGCATTCCGTCTGTATAAATCCAAGGATTCAAAAATTCTTTTATATCTTCATCTACCCGCTGCAAATAGTAACGTTCATTTAAACCTTCATGGAATTTCACATTAAATTTCACCTGAACTTGCTCATAAATAGGATTTACTACTTCAATATTTATAAATGGCGATATTTTATGCGAAATTGTTTGTTTTATTAATTCTAATCTACTTGACGTACTTTCAGGTTCAATTATCTTATTTTCTTCCGCATTAGCGATGGAAGGAATTACAACCAAAAGCACACTACCTGGTGCCAAATCTAACGATTCATTTACATTATTCAAGCAAACAATTTTATGTATCTCGGGAAAATTCTGTAATACCAAATGTTCATAATCCCAATCATTTACTGCGCGTCCTTTATGCCGCAATCGCTCACTCACGCGTATCTGAAAATCAGACTGAGATTCTTCTGCTTTTCCTCCAAAAGTATTATACGCCTGCCTAATTTCTTTTATTTCAGGCTGATCTTCCAAGAAAGTTAAAATAGAATATGGAGATAAAGGTGCTTCTAAATGTGATGCAGCATTGCTTAAATTATGATAAACAGCTAAACATGCATTACATTTTATTTCTGAAATATTATGTGTGAACTTTTCAGTGTAATTTGTCGTAAATTTCAGCCAAAAATATCCGCTTTCATACGATTTGTTTGTTTCAAAAGTTCCTTTATTGAACAAATCTTTATCAATTTTTCCAAAATCAATTTTTACAATTCCCGATTTTCCTAAATTATTCGTAGAATCTTCTAATATTTGGTCTGCTCCCAAATCAATCCACTCATCTTCATTCAAATAACTCCAAACTACCTGATTATCCTCTTCTAAATCCGACGAAAATTCATTAATATACATAAAAATAGACAATACTTCGTCTGCATTGAAATTACTTATTTTGAGTAATATTTCTGAACCTTCGGCAAATTGAGGAAATAAATTAATTGCACGCCCTACTGGTTCCGAAACCAATTTTTTTCCTAATGGATGCAAATGATAAACAAAAGCTCTATTTTTTCGCTCTTGATTATGAATATCAATAGAAATAGACGATCGATAATTTATTGATACAGAACGCATTGTAGGAATCCATGGTGAATTAATTATCTCACCTCCTCCTTTTTTCATTGCCTGCTTTTGTACTATTTCTGGATATTCTTTATGACCAAAACCCGTTGGTGGATAATTAAATTCCAACTTTATATAGCCACTAATACTTATACGACTGTAAAATGGACTATTATTAATAATAGGTGCTCCTTTAAAATAAAAGTTGATTTTTTTCAAATCAATATTATCAATAGTACACTTATTATTTACAGCAGTTCCTCCCGTCTCTGGATTTGTTTCTCCATCTTCAAAAAGACTTACTACTTGATGATTATCTTTTGGATACCATTTTCGTTCACTAAGGACACTTAAACTTGCCTTAAAT
>JAOZTL010000313.1 GCA_029942205.1 Bacteroidales bacterium
ATATTAGCACAACCTGTTCTAAGGCGAATTAGCCCATCTGATGATTTTGGTGTTTTTGCTGTATATATGAGCTTAGTTGGGATACTAACAACAATTGTAACGCTTCGTTATGATATGGCAATTGTTCTCCCAAAAGAGAAAGGTAAAGCTCAAAATATTGCTTTAGGTGGGATTTTAGTATCATTTGCAATTAGTACTTTATTAGCGATTCCATTGTTCTTATTTGAAAATTTAATTATTGGCTTATTGGATATTCCTCAGGCTTATTATAATTGGTTTTATATGTTACCATTTTCTGTGTTTTTCGCAGGTTCATATAGAATCCTGAATAATTGGTTGATTCGACAAAAAGAATTTCAGAAAACTTCAGAGAACAAGGTTGTTAGAAGAAGTGCAGAGGCGATAACCCAGATGTCTTTGGGAAGCATGGGACAGCCTATTGGATTGTTTTTAGGTGATTTGCTAGGTTCTTTTGCAAACTTTCTCATGGGAATCCGTCAGACTCTAAAGACTGACTTTTCTTTTAAGAGTATTAATAAATCATCAATAAAGACCGCTTTATTTGAGTATAAACAATTCCCTATATATAATACAATCCCAGTATTGCTTAACACCGCAGCTTTATTATTACCTGTTATTTTTATTAACCGTTTGTATAGTGAAGAAATTACAGCCTATTTTGATTTAACAAGACAAATCTTAGGTATGACATTGGCTTTAATTTCAGCTGCAATTTCGCAGGTTTATCTACAGAAACTCGCCGAAAAAAGAAATTTAAAGCAAAAATTGTGGCCTGATATTTTAAAAACAATAAAAATTCTCGCTTTATTATCGTTTGTTGGTATTGTAATTATTGAATTTTCTGGTGAGCTATTATTTAGTTTGGCTTTTGGTGAGGAGTATGTTCATTCAGGTTCTTTTGCTAAAATCATGGTTATTTCATTTGGTTTGCGATTTATTGTTACACCATTGTCAATAGCCTTTATTAGTTTAGAAAGATTAAAACTTAATGCTGTTTGGCAGTTTATGTATTTCATTCTCATAATGTTATTATTGAGTATGGATAATGTTACAATCGAGCAGTTTTTGATTCGTTATGTAATTATTGATTTATTTGCTTATTTTATATATTTTGTTCTCATTATTAAGATTATTAGACAACACGACAAAACAATTATAGATTAATGAAAATTAGACCTTATCTAAATTTTGCAAAAAAAATTAGTTTTGATATAAAAGCCGCACTGTTTGGATCAAAAGAATTTCCATACGATAAAAGATCTGAAACTAGTTTGGCTTATGCTATTGATTATGAGTTTGCATTAAGTAACTCAGAGAAATTTTATCCAGATCTTGATGAGAATGGAGTACCTATTGCCAATTATTTGAATTCAGGTTTTCAGTATAACCCAACTCGGATTGCTAGTTATGCCTTAGCAAACTATAATAGAGCTGTATTTAATTCAGATAAAAAGAGTGAACAAAATTTTTATAAGATTGCAGATTGGTTTCTCAATCAGGCAGAAAATCTTTTTTATTACAAATATAACTATGAACAATTAGAAGCACCATGGATGTCATGCATGGCACAAGGACAAGGAATTAGCGTACTTTCTAGGGCATTTTTGCTTTCAGGAAATGTAAAATACCTAATAGCTGCCAAAAATGCTACTAAACCTTTTCTTCAGAACGTTAAAGAAGGTGGACTATTGGATTATTTTGATAATAAATGGCTAATTTTAGAAGAATTTCCCTTTAAAAAAGATACATGGCATGTTTTAAATGGATTTTTATATGCTTTGATAGGAATACATGAATTGATAGCTATCGATAATTCTGCATTTCCTAAAAATACATTCAATGAGTTATTAAAAACTGCTGAAAAAGGAGAATTTTGGTTTGATAAGAACTGGACTACTTATGATTTACAGTTTTATGGATCTAATATTCGAAATACAGCTACAGTTAATTATCACCGTGTACATATTGCACAGTATAAGTACTTAGCAAATAAATATCCTAATATGGAATTTGGGAAATGGGCAATTATTTGGGAGGATAGTTACAATTCTTTTTTTAAACGTTTAATTGCTTTAAAAAATAAAATTACTTTTAGAGTGAAAAATCCAGCAAGTCGTTTTTAAATATGAAAAGATTTTTTGATATAATTGTTTCATTTATTCTTATTCTACTTTTAAGTCCAATTTTAATTATTTTATCAATTATGATTAAGCTGGATTCTTCAGGTCGTGTTTTTTTCATGCAAATTAGAGTAGGGCGGTATGCTAAAATGTTTAAAATAATGAAATTCAGAACAATGAGAACGGGTTCTGATAAGTCCGGATTACTTACTGTGGGCAATAAAGATACACGAATAACTAAGATTGGATACTATTTGAGAAAATATAAGTTTGATGAATTACCTCAATTGTTTAATGTTTTTATTGGTGATATGAGTATTGTTGGACCAAGACCAGAGGTTCAAAAGTATGTTGATTTGTATACAGCAGAACAGAGAAAGGTATTAACTGTTAAGCCAGGAATAACTGATTATGCTTCGATTGAATATAGTAATGAAAATGAAATATTAGGTAGAGCACAAGATCCTGAAAAAGAGTACATAGAGCGTGTTATGCCTGATAAACTTAAATTAAACATGAAATATATTGAAACACATACTATTTTTATTGATATAAAGCTTATTGTTTTAACAATTATTAAAATAATCAAATGATTACATTTTCATTTTTCAATAAAACAGCCTTTTTTTTCGTACTCGCATTTGTTTTTTTTCTGCCATACGATTCTCAATTGAACAATTATGCCTTAGGTGGATTTCTTATTTTCACTTTGGCAGACAAACAATTCATACAGAATTACCGTTTATCTAATTTTATCCGAATAGATAAAATATTATTATTCTTTATTTTATCCTTGTATTTATTGCTAGTGATTAGTTTGTTGCACGGTGGAATAGAAAAAGGATCGGTTCAGTTATTACATAAACTCTCCTTGTTTTTAATTCCTATTTTTGTTTTGGGTATACGTTACGAGGCAAAAAAATGGCATTGGATATTGTTCGTTTTTGTTCTTGGTGTTTTTATTAATTCGTTAGCTGTTATCTATTTATCTTTAAAAGAATTAGGTGAATTTTCGTATGCAGGAATTATGCAAAAACATGTAATAGATGGAGATCCTAATGTCAATTTTTTTAAGATAATATTTCAAAGACGAAGTTTTTTATCTTATACATACTTGTCTAAATTCATTCATCCATCTTATTTGGCGCTCTATATTACTTTCTCGATAGCCACTATCTATTTCTTTTTACGAAATAAATTATTTCATATTATTATTAGGATTTTTTTTATATTAAGTCTTCCTTTTTTCTTTTTATTTTTAGTTTTATTGACTGCACGAGCTTCTTTTATTGCGGTTTTTTTCTTACTAGTATCCATTATAGTATTGGAAGTTTTTCGGTATAAGAAAAAATTCTTGAGTAGTATTTTTATTTTTTTATTTTTATCTGGTTTGTTCTTTTTATCAAAAAATGATCGCATTCAACATAATTTAAAAGAAGTAGTAGGTATTGCTGAAGACGGACTAGATACAGAAAAGAATTATGACGCTCGAATTTATATTTGGTATGGAGCAATTAACGTCATAGAAGATAATTTTTGGACAGGTGTAGGAGTCGCAAATTCGGAGGTAGCTTTGGATGAGTTTTTCAAAAAGATGGAATATCAAATAGGAGTCGATTTTGATTTTAATAGCCACAATCAATTTTTAGATATTTGGGTAGAATCAGGTGTATTTGGGTTTTTATTGGCAATTGGGATTTTTGTTGTTGCGCTTGTTATTAGCATTAAAAAACGAAACTTCTTACTATTCGCATTCATAGGCATTATGTTTATTAATTTGCTATTTGAATCTATGCTGAATCGTTTCTCAGGAGTGGCATTTTTTGCCTTATTTTTGAGTATTTTGGCTTTTCATGCCGATAAGATAAAACCTATTCGCAAAGATGTTCATAGTTAGCAGTATAGTCATTCCATGTATCGAATAGAAAGCTAGAATTGTGCCATAAGAAAGTAAATTCACCATTGAATCGTTGAACAATTTCTTTCAGTCTGATTGCTTCTTGCATGGATTCTTTAGCTGATTTATTCATTTTGATTAAGGCTACATCCATCAGTATTAATGGTTGTTCTTTTAGATGAAGCTTTTTTCGTTCTAAAATATCAAATACCGAAAAACGACTACAAATACCTGCTCGAAAGCCTATTAAGTTGGTATATCCCAAATTACTACTCACCGAAATTTTTAATTGATCTAGCTGCTGCCATGTTATAGGAATGCTGAAACGTAAAAAATGCTGTCGAGAATGAGTGATTTTCTGTTTTTGCAATAGTTGGAGTTCTGTTGCTAAAAGTTGTTTATTGTCGAATGAAGCGTACGATGCATGAAGCCCGATGGAGTGTGCTCGTTTGTGAATCATTTTTATGGTTTGTTGTACAGCTTCACTTTTAAAATCGAAGGTGAAATCTTGCTTGCCTTTTATTGCAGGTAGAAAATAGAAAATGGATTGTAAGCCATACTTCTCTGAAATATTCATTAAATATTCAAAAGTATCGAATGGGTCATTTTGTTTGTCGCATATTATTTTGCAATATAAAGAAGAAGATGT
>JAOZTL010000314.1 GCA_029942205.1 Bacteroidales bacterium
CATAGTTATAAATAAAATCTGCTTTGTGCAAATCACCTACGAAAGTAACACCATCATCTTCAAATAATGTAGAAGCAGCATCAACACCAGTACCAGCAGCACCTGCCGTTTGAGCAGCAACAGTGAAATCTTTCAATTCTGCATTAGAAGTGATCGATACATTGAGCTGAACAGTAGCACCAGGAACCATTGCAGCAACATCCGTTGCAGAAACAAATGTAATTGTAGGTGGTACAGCATCTTCGTCAGGTGTACAGGCAGTAAAAGTCATTCCTATTACTGCAATCATCATTAGTAAAAAACTTAATTTTTTCATAATTTTTTTTTTAGTTAAAAAACGTTAAAATATAAAATATTCAATCAACAATTAAACGGACAGATTTTTCTTAAATTGCCTTTGTTCTGCAAAAAAAGAAAAAAATATCTATTTTTAATCTACTTTTTTTTGTAAAATGTTCATTTTCAATTTAAACAGAAATAAATTTTTTCTTTTCTCTTTAAAGTCTTCAACCTCCGACATAAAGAACGACAAAAGTAAATAAAAAAATAAGTTTTTCATAGAACTTTCATAAAAGAAAAAGGGTCATTCATGTAAAAAACACAAATACACATCTTCAAAATAATTATAAATGGTTAATAATGGATAATGGATAATTTTGCTTTCCCTTGATTTAATTAAGATTACAATATTACGTAAATAACATCAAAAAGATCGAATACCTTATTGTTTTTTCCATTGTGCTTTATAACTTTTTTGGAAAGCCTTGAACCATCGGTTATTTTGAGTATAAATAGCTATTTTTTCTTTGTATGAAGCAGAAGGGCTATAATCAAGCTTCGCTAATTGAGAAGCAACAATTTGCTGTGTTTTTTTAGTTTTATACTTGCTATATCCTTTATTTTTGAGTTCAATAAGCATCGCCAATGATTGTCTATATTCCTCTGTTCTAATGTAATAATTGGCTGTAAAAAGCATAAAATCTTCGTTGCGAGATGCCGCAAAACTAAACAAATCTGTATTCGTTAGCCCAAAGCGTCCAATATTATACTCTTCGTAATAAGTAGTCGCAGCCATTTTTTTATCCACAGCCACTTGGTAAGTACCTGATTTAACGGCCTTACCAGCAGCTACTAACTCTTTTTGATACATCACAGCATCGGAAATTTCTGTTTTTTTACGTACAGGTTTATCGGAGTTCAATTCACAAACAGAATTTAATTCGATCAAATTAATGGCTTTATTTAACATTTGATCGGCAACGATAAATTGTTTTTGAAAAATATAATTTACCGCCTTGCTATACATTTCATCAGCCGAACGCTGCACATTTGCACATTCTTGAGCAAAAATTTTCTCTTGCAAAGCATTTATTTTCCCAATAGTAGCTCTATCATTCAGCAAGTTATACTTTCGTTGCAATTTTATCGCATCCACATAATAAGATTTGGCTCTCACCAAATTATTTTTCTCCACATTTTTTTCACCTTCGGCTATTTTTTGGTCAATCAAAATCAAAACAGTTTCTCTTATCAAATTGTCCAAATTTTCATCTTTTGGTACTTGATAAGTTTTCTCAATTTCTATTGCTTGATCGAATTTTTGAAGCGCAAGAGCCAGTTTGCTCGAATTTTTTAACGCAATTCCATCACTAATCAAATTATTATATTTTGCTTGCTTTATTTCTCTAAAAAGTCGTTTAGCTTTGGTATTTTCAGGCAAATTATTCACTCGGCGATAAGCTTCGGCTTGTTCCAATTTTTTTTCGGTCAAATTCAAATTTGTTCCTTCCAAATAGCTCATTTCTACTTCATTAACCATTTGCCCGTAAACGCCCATTTTAGCCTTTTTCAAAGAATTATCCAGTGTTTGTGAGCAATTTATAGTTATTTGTTTTGTACATATACGCTTTGCGTTACGATATTCTCTTACCGCACCCTTGTAGTCCATAGCACTATATAATTCATCTCCTCTGGAAATATAATCATAAAAAATACGCAACCAACGCTGGTCAATCAGCTTATTATCAGGTAAGTACTTAGAAAACCGAAAACGAAAAGCTTCGGCTTCCGACAAACTATTCTCTGCATCAAGCAAATAGCCTCCTTCAATGGATCGATCGGCATCGTGCAAGTATAAATTAAGTTCGCCCTCTACGGCACGTACATACTCCGTATCCAGATTTTGCGAGCAATAAACGGCAGGCAAACGCACACAAATTTCGGCTGCTTGATCAAGAAATTCGATTGCTCCACCATAATTCTTTATATTTGATGCATTTCGAGCTATACGAATATATTCACGATGTATATTTTCTGCCAAACCATTCGATAGTTTCCGAACAACAGGCTCAGGTCTTAATTCTTCTAAAATATAATATAAAATATTTAATGATTGCCTGTAATTTCTTCGATTATACTGAATTTTAGCTAATTGATAGTTAGTTGGTGCAAATGTCGGATTAACTCGCTTAGAGTCCATAAAACTCTGCTCTGCACGCATTTCGGCTCTTGCTTTCATCTCCACCATTCCTCGATTATAGTACAATATATACAAATTATTTTCCAATGATTTCACTAATCCATCTAATTGGCGATTATATTGCTCCAATTTTTGTATTTTTTGTTTCAATTGTCTAGGATCATTTTGAGCAATGTTTAGTTCACGAAAATACGCTTGACTACGTATGCTACGTATCGTTTGTTCATTATTCAGAACTTGTTCTTTATAATAAGGAATAGAATCGATGTACATGTAATTTTCGGTCAATGTTGCATTTTCATAAGCAATTCTTGCCATTTTTTTATTTCTAATTTTTAAATCCTTATTACCAGCAATATAAGCATCTATCAGTTTTATTTTTTGATTAATTTTTTGCCAACTAGCCTGTGTATATTGAAATTTTTTAGAGATATTTACAATTTTATATTGCCGCTGCGGTGCAGTATCCGCTTCTTGTTTTAGTAGAATTTCGTAATTCGGAGCTTTTAATTTTACATGTGCATTATTATATTTTTTTATTACTTTATTTGATTTTACATCAACTAAATTCGCACTAAAAACAACTTCTGCTGGAAATAAATAACTTGTTAAATCAAAGCCTTTATAAAATTTATCGCCTCTCAAATTCATATTTTTCAGCACAATACCTACTTCTAAGCTTGCACCACGACGAATAATACGTGCTTCTTGTGTATAAGAAAAGCTAAATTGGGTATTTCTTGGTGCTTTTCGTGTAGCGGAAGCCATTTTTTTCAAAATCAAATCCTTTGGTGTATTCGTATTTCCATATTCTACTACAAAGCTCTCATTATTAGACTTATTAAATAATACTTGTGATTGTGAAAAACTAGTAGACACAAAATTTAATAAAATAATCGTAGCTAAATAAATAATTTTCTTCATTGGTTTATTGTTAAAATTTAAGCATTTTGTGCTAATTAAAATATTCGAGTGATTTAATATTATCGATATACTTATACAAAGCACTCATAAATAGTTGATTAAACAAAAATATTCATTAAAAAACTAGCAGACACATACGTTTTATTTCTTAAAACATTTACTATTAAGAAATCAACATTTTTTATCTAATTTCATACTTTCTATGTATGCAAAATGCTAGAATAAACTTTTCACCAAAGATAAACTTTTCATTTGTTATTTCTTGAATTTCAATAAATAAATTTCATGGCATCAACCAATTTGCAATAAGATCTTGTATCTTAAATTCCTAAAACATAAAAAAAAATTGCTTCAAAAAATAAAAATCAAGTATCTTTGGACACTAAAAAGAATGATTTTCATAAGCATTCCATTTAGCATTAAATAGCAATAATCAATTGATAATCAATAAATTAAGCCACTAAAATTTTATTTAATTATTTAAAATTCAATAAAAAAACAACATAAGATAAACAATGAAGAATATAAAACAATCTCAAGCTAGCTCTGGCAATAAAGGAGCTAAATTACGATCAGACTGTTTCGTTAGTTTAATTCTAAAAGAATCGGATGGTTTACAAATAGAACTAAAAAGCAAGGTAAAAGCTCTTTATGGAGGATCAATAGAAAAATTAGCCATAAATATATTACAGCATTTTTCTATCGAACATGCATTATTATCCATTGAAGATACTGGAGCTCTGCCATTTACACTTTCTGCTCGAATAGAATCCGCCATTAAGCAATGTGTAGAAACCGAACTCGAATTTCTTCCTGAATTAATTACAGAGAACAAATATTCTAAATCAAAAGAAAGTTTTCGTTTTTCACGCCTGTATCTTCCTGGTAATTCGCCTAGTATGATGATAAATGCAGGTGTGCACCAGCCTAATGGAATTATTCTGGATTTAGAAGATTCGGTTGCATTAAATAAAAAAACAGAGGCACAACTACTTGTACGTAATGCACTTAGACAAGTTAATTTTTATGGCGCAGAACGAATGGTTCGCATCAATCAAGGCAAACAAGGCTTGAAAGATTTAAAATTCGTAGCACCTCATTACGTGAATACATTATTAATCCCAAAATGTGAAAGTGCTAATGAAATAATAGAAATAGACAAAGAAATAGACAAATTACGAATACTGCATGGCTTTGACTATCCGATTTATTACATGCCAATTATAGAAAGTGCATTGGGAGTAGAAAAAGCCTTTGAGATAGCAAGCTCATCG
>JAOZTL010000315.1 GCA_029942205.1 Bacteroidales bacterium
TGATTCTTTTTCAGGAATAATTATTTTAAAAATTGTACCTTTATTCTGAAAGGGCTCAATAGTTATTTTACCTTCAAATGTATCAATTAGAGCCTTAACAACGGATAAACCTAATCCATAGCCTTTATTTATTGAATTTATATCGGAGTCAATTTTTTCAAATCGATCGAATATTGCTTTTTTATTTTTTTGATCAATCCCTTTTCCAGTATCTGCAATGCTTATTTGCAATGCTTTATTTTCAATGGCTAAATGTATAAAAATACTTCCATTCTCGCAATTAAATTTTATGCTATTATCTAAAAGATTCACAAAAATAAGCCTTATTTTTTCAGAATCAGTACTGAAAAGTAAGTTATCGTCCATATCATCAGACGTAATTTGTACCTGTAGATTTTTCTTTTTTATTTCATGATTAAAGTGATAAACAACATCTTCTATTAGTTTTTTGATCGGAGATGTACTAATATTTAGATCCGTTTTTCCTGCTTCTATTTTGGCTGCCGTAAAAATGTTTTTCAGCTGAAAGTCGAGGCTAAATGCTTCAGTATAGATCAATTTTGCCATTTTTAATACTTGCTCTCGATCTTTTTCGTTAGTTTCAAGAATGTTTTTAGACAGTGCAAGTATCGAAGTAAATGGATTTACTATTTCGTTAGTTATGTTTGATATAAAATGAGTTTTTAGTTTTTCCGATTGAGATAGTTTTTTATTGACTTGTTGCAATTGATTATTTAAGGCATTAACTTCTTTTAGTGAATTTTTATTTTCACTAAAACGTTTTTTTAGTTCATCCAGCAACATTTCGTCTGTTATATTCATTTGCTTTTATTTTTACTCAATTGTTATTTATAAATACATTATCAAGTGCGTAAGTAATCATTAAATGGATCGAACACCTTAAATTGAAACAAAATATTAAATTCTAGTAAATACGGTTGGCATTACTTGTTGTAATGGAACTTCGATATTTGTTATTGATTCAGAATGTCCAAGAAAAAAATATCCGCCAGATTTCAAATGTCTACTTAGTTTATTTATTACTTGTTCTTGAGTTTCACGGTCAAAATAAATCAATACATTTCTACAAAATACAATATCAAATTTCTCATTTACATTATAGCTATTATCCATAAAATTAAGACGAGCAAATTTTACTCTGTTTCTTAGTTCAGGAACAATTCTTACCATTTTTTTTGATTTATCTTTACTTCGGAGTAAATATTTCCGTTTGATGTTAAGAGGAATTATTTCTGTCCGTTCTTCTGGATATATAGCTGATATACCTACTTTTAGCATTTTAGTAGAAATATCTGTTGCATAAATAGAAAAATCAATAGATGGATATTTTTCCAAAAAATCACGAAATACCATTGCTAGCGTGTAAGCTTCTTCGCCACTAGACGAGCCTGCGCTCCATATTTTTATTGTTTGGCGTGTATTGCTATATTTATTGATGTAGCTTGGAAGCAATTTATTTTGTAAAAAATCAAAATGAGCAGATTCTCTATAAAAATCAGTTTTATTGGTAGAAACAACGTCCATCATGTGAACAATTTCGTCTGTACCTTCCTTACTGAATACATAATCGATGTATACTTTAAAATGAACCATATTAAGTGCACGAAGTCTTTTTTGTAAACGACTTTGAAGCATTATTTTTTTAGCAATAGGCATTTTTATACCATACTGTCCATAAATAAACTTGCTTAATTTGGTAAATTCGGCATCAGTTAGTGTCGAATTAAATATTTTATCTAAATTATCGTCTTGCATTTTTTATTATTATGGTTTTTTGAGTATCCAGACAAAAAAATGAACACTATTTTTGTGTAATTAATTATAAATGTATTGTATGAGTAATATAAAATAGATCGCAGACCTTATTCATTTACTGTAGGAGTGTTTTCTGTCTCTTCAAGTTCAGTTTCAGTTTTATTGTCGTTGTCATTGATTGTTTCTTTTAAGTCAATAATATCGTCAGAAGATAGCACTTTGTCTATATCCAACAGCATGATAAATTCTTCTTTTGATTTCATCATTCCTTCGATAAACTTAGATTTGTACTTTGCACCAATACTCGGTGGAGGTGCAATTTCAGTATCTGCTATTTCTATTACTTCTTGTACCGAATCAACAAGTGCCCCGACATCTATATGTTCATTTTCTATTTCAACATTGAGTACCAAAATACAAGTTACAGGTGTAAATTCAATAGGATCCATTCCAAATTTAATACGAGTATCTATTACAGGAAGTACACTTCCTCGTAAATTAATAACGCCTTTCATGTAATCTGGAGAGTGAGGAACTTTTGTTATTTTTACAAGTTCGAGTATATTTAATACCTTACTGACATGTGCAGCAAATAGTTCATTTTCTAATTTAAAAGTCAGATATGAATGTATATTTTTATTTTCTAAGTCTGCCATCATTTTAATGTATTTAATAAGAGGAAAATTTATTTATAATTTTATTACTATCTAATACTAGTGCAATAGTTCCATCTCCAAGAATACTTGCACCTGATATTATTTCTTGTTTCCGATACAATCTACCTAATGATTTTAATACTGCTTGATATTCGCCAATTACTGTATCTACAACTAAACCAATTCGTTTGTCTTCATATTTAACAATAACAAGTTCCGAAATTTCAGGACCATCATTATCCATTTCAAATTCGTCTCTCAGGTCGTAAAACGGAACTTGATCTCCATCAACTGTTATTATATTATTGTATGCTTTTTTTAGTTTAGATCTTTCTATTGCATGTATTTTATTCACTACATTAAGTGGGATTATGTAATTTTCATCATCAATAGAGACAAGCATTCCGTCAATTATTGATAGAGTAATAGGAAGTTTAATTCTTACTTTTGTTCCGATACCTGGTTTGCTTTCTATTTCTATCTCTCCACGGATGGCTCCAATTTTTTGTTTCACCACATCAAGCCCAACACCTCGCCCCGAAATATCTGTTACTTTTTGTGCCGTAGAGAAACCAGGAATAAAAACAAGATCTAATATTTCTTTATCCGAAAGTACATCACTAGCGTGTATAAAGCCTTTTTCAATTGCTTTTTTATGGACTAAGTCTAGCATAATTCCTCGTCCGTCATCTTCTATTTCGATAACTACATTGACCCCCGAATAATAAGCTCTAATATAAATTTTCCCTTGCTCAGGCTTATTTTTCTTCATTCTTTCTTTTGGCGATTCTATACCATGATCAATATTATTTCTGATCAAATGCATTAATGGCTCAGTTAAGCCTTCTATCAAGGTTTTATCCAATTTTGTTTCAGCACCTTCTATCTGGAGATCTATATTTTTATCAAATGAAGCAGATAAGTCTCTAACAAGACGTTGAAATCTAGTAGTAATATGTTCGATAGGAATTAAAGAAATACTAAAAGTAATATCTCGTAATTGCCTTGTCAAATTTTCAATATTTTCACTAATTTGTAATAATTTATTCTCTTTTTTATTTTCAGCGTATAATCCAAGGCTAGCTTGTGTGGTTACAAGTTCACTAACCATATTCATTAATAAATCTATTTTTTCGGATGCCACACGAATATTTAGAATACTTGCTTCTTTTTTGAATGATTTCATTTTAGCAAGTACTTTTTCTTCTTTTTTATATTCTGGAGTAATGTTTTTTAATAATAATTCAATTTCTTTTTTGTTAATTGGGTTTTTATTTAGTTCTTTAATTTCATTTCTTATTTTATCTTCTTTTAGAATATCAAAAGCACAAATTTTGATAATTTCGGCTTCGCAGTCTTTATTTAAAAAAATAAAAACGTCATTAATCATTTCTTCCGAATTGTTTGTTGAAAGAATGATGTGCCAAGCCACATAACATAAATCAGAAGAAATATCGTCGATATTGGGTATTTTCTGAGTCTGTACTAAAATGATGGTATCTCCTAATTTCACTAATTCGTCAACTAAATACAGAGGATTTGTTCCATCACTAAATATTTCAGGACACGGAGAAAAATAAATCAGAAAGCTATTTTTTGAATCTTTATTATTTTCAGTATTTGGTATGAGATAATTATTTTTAGTTAATGAATTTTCGTGCTTTTCAGAAAATTCTTGCGAAAGTAAGAATTTTAGACTTTCATGATTTTCTTTAATATCCGTTTGGTTGGCTTGGTTTATATTCAGAAGATTACGTAAGTGATCGACAGATTTTAATGTAATATTTAAGAGAGAATTGGAAATTGGACTATTTTCTAAACGAATTTTGTCATATAAACTTTCTAAATCGTGTGTGATTTCGCTAATTTCTGTAAAACCAAACATTGCTCCGCCTCCTTTTAACGAATGCATTATTCTAAATATTTCGTCAATTAGATTGGGATCAAAATTATCTTTACCAATAGAAAGAAGTACTTTTTCTAATCGGTCAATTAAATCAGAAGCTTCTTCTATAAATTTTTTTTGAAAGTTATCCATTAGCAAAAAATATTATATAACTTAATTTTAAATAAGTACTTAAATCGTTTGACTAAGCAGAGTGTAAAACTATAGATAAAACCTGATCTTGTTCAATCGGTTTTTCTATCCAGCCAGCCACACCAAATTCTTCAGCTATATTTCGTTGATATTGCTTTTTTTCGTTGCTAACAACCAAAATAGGCATTAGTATACTTTTGG
>JAOZTL010000316.1:0-880 GCA_029942205.1 Bacteroidales bacterium
TTTGAAATGGTTAATAGCACAAAAAGTATGTCTGCCTCTCAAATAGCAAAACGTTGATAGTGTAAAAAAGTATTAACTTTACTCATTCTTAATTTTATTTAAGAAAAGTAGAGTCATTTTTTTATATTTATGTATCTCAAACACAAATGTATGAAATTTTGAGCTATTTTTTTTTAAAAGTCACGACTTTTATACGCCATCAATTTTTTATTAGCACCATTTTACTGAATCAGACTTCGTCTGTTTGGATATTTTTCGACAAAATCACCGATTATGAAAATTTTCACACCAGTGCATAAGCAGTATCAAGAAACCCTTAAATGTAATTTACTTTGCGTGTTAGGAGCAACAGCAGGCGGCAAAACTTCTTTCGCCGTTCATTTAGCCAACAAACTCAATACAGAAATTATTAGTGCTGATTCACGACAGATTTATCGAGGGATGGACATTGGAACAGGCAAAGATATAGACGAATATCAATTGAATGGCAAGCCGATTCCTTACCATTTGATTGATATTCGTGATGCAGGCGAGCAGTATAATGTGTTTGTATTTCAGCAAGATTTCCTACAAGCATTTCAGCAAATAGAGCAAGCAGGCAAACTGCCTATTCTGTGTGGCGGCACAGGCTTGTATATCGATGCGGCAACAAAAGGCTATCGTATGCTCGAAGTGTCAGAGAATCATGCATTGCGCAAGGAATTAGCAAACCATTCGCTTGATGAGCTCGTGCAAATGCTACATGCTATGAAACCGCTACACAACACCACCGACACCAATAGTCGTGAACGTGCTTTGCGTGCTATCGAAGTCGTTCGGCATCAGCAAACACACGCCGAGCAAATGAAGGATTACCCAAAAATGAAAACCTTATTCGTTG
>JAOZTL010000316.1:890-4658 GCA_029942205.1 Bacteroidales bacterium
TAAAATTTGACAGAGACTCCCGCCGCCGCCGAATCACTCAGCGGTTGCATGAACGCCTTCAAAATGGTATGATTGAAGAGATAGATGCTCTTCTGCAACAAGGAGTAACTCCCAAACAATTGATGTACTATGGCTTGGAATATAAATACCTAACCATGCATGTACTCAAACAATTGACTTACGAGCAAATGTTTACGCAACTCGAAACGGCTATTCATCAATTCTCGAAACGGCAAATGACATGGTTCAGGCGCATGGAGCGCAATGGTACGCACATTCATTGGCTGGACGGTTATGCGCCAATGGAAGAGAAAATAAACCGAACAATGACCTGGTTGGGACAAGACGGAAACATGCAATAAAAAATCGTTTAATTAATATTCTGCGGAATCATTAAAATTTATAAAACATAAGGCAAAAAACTTGTTTCTTATCAAAAAATGATTACTTTTGGGGCGCATCATTTTTTTAATCAGGTTGAATCTCTTATGAAAAAAATGAAACCCTCATGAGGGATTTAATCATTCACAAAATTCAAACAGATGAAAGTATACCAAACCAATGAAATTAAAAATATCGCTCTGATAGGAAACGCCGGAGCTGGAAAAACCACCCTAGCAGAAGCTATGATGTTTGAGGGTGGGGTAATTAATCGTCGAGGCGATATTGATAGCAAAAACACCGTTTCGGATTACAGAGAAGTAGAACACTATCAAGAACACTCTGTTTATTCTACTATTTTGTATACCGAATGGCTGGGTAAAAAAATCAATATTATTGATGCGCCTGGAGCGGATGATTTTGTTGGTGGCGTATTCTCTTCTCTACAAGTAACAGCATCTGCCTTGATGGTGATTAATGCCCAAAGTGGTGTAGAAGTAGGAACAGGAATCCAGTGGAGACACACTCAAAAATTAAAGCAACCTGTAATATTCGTGGTAAATCAATTAGATCACGAAAAAGCAAATTTCGAAAAAACATTAGAAGACTTAAAACAGCTCAGTCCAAAAGCTGTTATCGTTCAATATCCAGTAACTGTAGGTGTTGATTTCAATGCTGTTATTGATGTATTATTGATGAAAATGTATAAATGGGGAGCAGAAGGCGGCGAACCAGAAATATTAGAAATACCAGATTCTGAAATAGATAAAGCCAAAGAGTTGCAAAACGAACTAATTGAAGCAGCTGCCGAAAATGATGAAGAATTGATGGAAATATTCTTTGAAAAAGAATCGCTTACCGAAGACGAAATGCGTTCAGGTATTCAAGCAGGATTGGTACATGGCGACATGTTCCCTATCTTTTGTGTTGCAGGAAAAAAAGACATGGGCGTGCGTCGCTTAATGGAATTTATTGGCAATGTAGCACCGAGTCCTTCGGATGTACATGCTCCAGTGGCTATCGCTGGCGAAGAAATAAAATGTGATGCCAAAGCTCCTACATCTATATTTGTATTTAAAACATCCGTTGAGCCTCACCTTGGCGAAGTATTGTTTTTCAAAGTCATGTCGGGTACATTATCCGAAAGTCAGGATTTAATCAATGTAAACAAAGGAAGCAAAGAACGTGTTTCGCAATTGTATTGTGTGGCAGGAAAAAACAGAGCTAAAGTTCCGCAATTGGTAGCAGGAGACATTGGTGCTACCGTCAAATTGAAAGATACAAAAGTAGGTCATACGCTGAATGAAAAAGGACATGATTGGGAATTTTTTCCTATAGAATATCCAAAATCAAAACATCGTGCAGCTATCAAAGCCTTAAACGAGTCGGATGATGAAAAACTAGGAGAAGTATTGCATCGCATGCATGAAGAAGATCCTACCATCGTGTTGGAATATTCTAAAGAATTGAAACAGTTGATTATCCACGGACAAGGGGAACACCATTTGAATACACTTAAATGGCATTTGGATACTTTACATAAAATTGATACCGAATTTATTAAACCAAAAATCCCGTATCGTGAAACAATAACGAAGGCGGCTCGTTCCGATTATCGACACAAAAAACAATCGGGTGGTGCTGGTCAATTTGGCGAAGTGCATTTGATTATTGAGCCTTATTTGGAAGGAATGGCACCTCCTAAAGCATTCAAATTTAATGGATCAGAATACACCGTTAATGTAAGAGATACTTCAGAAGATGTATTGCCATGGGGTGGTAAGTTGATCGTAAACAATTGTATTGTTGGTGGTGTGATTGATGCTCGCTTTGTTCCTGCTATCCGAAAAGGAATCATGGATAAAATGGAAGAGGGACCGCTTACTGGGAGCTATGCACGTGATATTCGGGTGAGTATTTATGATGGTAAAATGCACCAAGTTGATTCTAACGAGATCTCATTTAAAATTGCTGGATCAAAAGCTTTCACGGATGCATTTAAGAATGCTTCGCCAAAAATAATGGAGCCTGTTTATGATGTAGTTGTAGTTGTACCTAGCGATAGAATGGGGGACGTGATGAGCGACTTGCAAGGACGTAGAGCAATCATACAGGGAATGAGTAGCGAAGGTGGTTTTGAAAAATTATCTGTTCGTGTACCATTAGCTGAAATGAATCGATACTCCACCGTACTTAGCTCAATCACTAGCGGTAGAGCTACTTTCACGATGGACTTTGCAGAGTATGCACAAGTACCACGCGACGTACAAAATGATTTATTGAAAACGTATGCTGCAGAACAAGAAGAAGATTAATTTTAAGTTTATATGAAAAAGATTGTTCGAGAATATACACTATAAAGTGTTGTTTTTGAACAATCTTTTTTTTTGATTAAAATGCAACCTGCATTATGAACAAGTAGAATGCCTTGAAAGAAAAAACAAGAACAACAGTTATGCAACAACGAATATTTTATTTTATACTTACATTTCTATTTACAAATTCAATAATGGCACAAACGGTTTCGCCCGAGCAATTTGTGGGATTTGCTTATGGTGAAAAATACATGCCTTATCACAAAGTGGTTTCGTATTGCCAATCGATAGCCAATACGACAGAACACATTCAATTAAAAAAATATGGCGAAACAACCGAAGGACGTGAATTGTTATATTTAGTGGTGTCGTCGGATGAAAACATGAAGCAAATCGATGAAATTCAGAAACAGCATCGTGTTCGGATAGGTATGCAAGACGGCGAATCGACAAGCGACTCGTTACCTGCTATTGTTTGGCTTAGCTACAATGTACATGGCAACGAAGCTAGTGGAACACAAACGGCTGTACAGTTGCTTTATTTATTGGCAAATAAAACAAACGCAGACTTAAACTCGTATCTCAAAAACACAGTCGTAATCATCGATCCGTGTTTAAATCCCGATGGATATGCACGATACACCGACTGGTATGCACGTGTGGGTAATCGAATACCAAATCCTGATTTGGAAACAATTGGGCATAATGAACCATGGCCAGGTGGTCGCACAAATCATTATTCATTTGATCTAAATAGAGATTGGGCTTGGCTGACTCAAATCGAATCACAACAACGCATCTCAGCTTACTTGAGTTGGATGCCTCAAATTCATGCCGATTTTCATGAAATGTGGCATAATTCATCGTATTATTTTGCCCCATCGATAGAACCAATACACGAATACATTCTACCGTGGCAGCGTGAAGTCCAATTGAAAATGGGTAAAAGTCATGCGCAACATTTCGACCAAAAAAAATGGTTATATTACAGTCGTGAAACATTCGATTTGTTATATCCAAGCTATGGCGATTCGTACCCTTCGTTAAGTGGAGCTGTCGGGATGACCTACGA
>JAOZTL010000317.1:0-3176 GCA_029942205.1 Bacteroidales bacterium
CAATGAATTTACACAAGTGCGTAAGCAACATTAAATAGCACGAAGTGCTTATAAATAATATTAAACTCTTGCAATAAACGTTATTATCTTTTAATCAATTGATTGGTTTTAAAATCCAATGGAGTGTAAGCGACTCCACAGGAGTTTCAAAACATAAAGATACTAAAAATTATAGATACTTATTTAATTTTTCTTCATTTTTTTGCCAGACACGTATTTTTTCGTTGGCGTACATGGCGTTAATTTCTGTTTGATAATGCGTAACAATCTTGTATCGCACCATTTTCATGGTAGAGTTGATCATTTTATTTTCTTCAGAAAATGCTTCATCTGCAATTGTAAAGATAGAAGGAATCCATTTATCAGAAAATTTTCGAGCATAATCTTTTTCTGTTTTAAATTGATAGAACGATTTTTTTAGTTCAGTCATTAATACAGAAGGTGTTTGTATATTCTCGTTTTTTACAAGAGTTTTTACTTTGGCTGCATCCAGCGTAACGATGGCTGTTGTGTAGCGTTTATGGTCGTTGTATATCATTACTTGCTCGATATAATCGGAGCTATTTGCAATGGCTTCTTCTATTTCTTCGGGCGAATATTTTTCGCCATCTTCAGAAATAAGCAATGCTTTCTCGCGCCCAACGACCATCAAGAAATCGTCTTTTTCCATATAACCCAAATCGCCTGTATGAAGCCAGCCGTTTTTTAGTACTTCGCTGCTCGCTTTGTCATTCTTATAATAGCCTTTCATTACATTAAGCCCTTGAATGACAATCTCGCCTTTTTTACCTTGCTGCATTTCGCTACCTTCGGGCGAAAGAATACGACAATCCACACCAGGGACAAGTCGCCCAGAAGTACCTAATTTATGAATACCTACCGTGTTGGCAGAGATAATAGGCGTAGCTTCGGTTAGTCCATAGCCTTGATAAATAGGCACACCTAAGGTGTAGAAGAATTTCTGCTGTTTGATATCGAGTAGCGCACCACCACCAACACAGAAACTTAGGTTTTCGCCAAAAATAGCTCGTACTTTCTTAAATACTAACTTATCGGCTATTTTATACGGAATATAATTTAGCATTCGAACCCATGTATTGGCTTTGCGGTAGCCTTCTTGATGGATACGTATGCCTGCTTTCATGCCTGTATCGAAAAGCCATTTGACAAAACCACCTTTTTCGTCGATTGCACTATTTATTTTATTCATAAAATTGCCAGACAATGCAGGGACTGTAAGTAGAAAATCAGGCGATACTTCCTTTAAATTGATAGGAATATTTTTTAAGGTGTTCACTGATCCGCCTCGTGAATCTACAAATGAAATGCTAAGCCCTTTGATAAGAGCAATATAAATACCCACCGTGTGAGCAAAGGAATGGTCGAGTGGCAAAATGATGAGTGTACGGAAGCCTTCGGGGATTTTGAAAAAATTGAGTGCATCGTTACTATTCGCAAAATAGTTTAATTGTGTGAGCATGATTCCTTTGGGGTTTCCCGTAGTACCCGACGTGTAGGAAATTGTAACCGTATCGTCTTCTTTTATTTCGTCAACTAAAGCTTGTAGCTTGGCTTGTTCTTTTTTGTAATGAGTTTGTCCATCAACAAGTAGCGTGTCGTACATCACAATGCTTTCTGGCGAAATGTTATGTTTCTCAAGAATAGCCTGCAATGGAGCAAGATCGTTATCTAAATAAATAACTTTGAACCCATCAGCTTTTATCTGAGACCAAATGGGAGCTACTTTCTCAAAGCTGTTGCGAGACAACACAATGGCTTTCGATTCGGAATGGTTGATTCGAAACAAAATCTCTTCGGGCACTAACTTGATCGATAATGGAACAGACACGGCACCTGCTTTCAGGATGGCATATTCAGTCGTAACCCAATAAATACGTCCCTCGGCGAGAATAGATATTTTGTCTGATTTGTTTATTCCTAAACGCATCAGACCAATAGCAAGGTAGTCCGATTCTTGATTGCTTTCTTTGAATGTTTTGGCATACCAGCCATTATTGCCTTTTTGTGATAAATAAGGCGAATTTGCATATTTTTTTGCTGCATCGTTCAGCATTCGTAAAACCGTTCTCTTCATGTGCTTAAATGTTGTAACTTGTTGAAATAAAATCCTTGTGTGAGAATTTTATGTGTTTATTTGTAAACCATTCAATTTAAACTAAATGATTTCAAAATACTAAGTTTTATTTTTAAGTGGGTAAAGATAAAATAAAAAAAGAAAAAGTAGGAATAATTAAGGTATTCGATCTTTTTGATGTTGTTTACTCACTTCCTAAGTTCATTTAGTAAGGAACATAATATTTTTTTTCTTTTTTTCAAAATTCCTCTGCAAAAGCTGATTAAAGGGTTTTGAAAAAAATGTAAAATTCATTCACTTAGCAGTTTGAAACGTTGCATTTGGGAGCTGAATCTACGTATGCAAGAATTTTATGTATCATAAAACAAAAAATAAATCATTTTTAGAATCATAATTATTACCACAATTTAGTATACATTTGTAAAATTATAAAAAAATAAAAATAGCTTACATAGTTCTACTTTACCAAGTTAATTTCAATTGATTATTAATGCATAAACTCTTTTTTGTTGCTGAAATTAGACAAAAAAAGTAGTAGAAAGGAAAAAATAGCTTGTTTTAGTATGAAAAACACTGCTATTCATACGAGTTTTTTCTAATCCATACTTTTTATCTTTTGTATTACAAAACAGATAAATAAACAAACTCGCAGTAAATTTCATCTTCGCAAGATCGAAATATTAAAGAATAATTTATTAGATTATAAATCGATGAAAAAACAAGCATCAATATTAATTATTTACACAGGCGGTACTATAGGTATGATTAATGATCCAGAAACAGGATCTTTAGCACCATTTAATTTTGAGCAAATAGCACAAAAAGTACCAGCACTCAAGAATTTCGGGTATAATTTATCAACGATTTCATTCGATAAGCCAATAGACTCGTCAGACATAAACACTGAGGTATGGGTGAAGTTGGCAACAATAATCAAAAAAAATCATGAATTGTATGATGGCTTTGTGGTGTTGCATGGTACCGATACGATGTCGTATTCGGCATCGGCTCTCAGTTTTATGCTCGAAAATTTACATAAACCCGTTATTTTTACAGGTTCTCAACTCCCCATCGAAACATT
>JAOZTL010000317.1:3186-4645 GCA_029942205.1 Bacteroidales bacterium
TGATAACGTCTATTGAGATAGCCGCAGCTAAAAAAAATGGATGCGCCATTGTGCCCGAAGTGTGTATTTATTTTGAGAATCGATTATTTAGAGGCAATCGTACCACCAAGCGCAATGCCGAACATTTTGATGCTTTTGAATCGGGTAATTATTCGGCACTGGCAGAAGTAGGAGTACGTATTAAATATAATTTTAGTGCCATTCATTATCCCGATTACAACAAGCTTATTAGAATACACACCAAGCTAAATGTAGATATTGCGATACTAAAAATATTCCCTGGAATAAATAAAAATGTAGCAGAAGCTATTTTGCATACAAAAGACATAAAAGCTGTCGTTATCGAAACTTTCGGTTCGGGGAATGCGACTACGCAAGAGTGGTTTATTGATTGCTTGAGAAATGCACTAGACAGAGGACTTATTTTATTGAATATAACCCAGTGCAATGCAGGAAGCGTGCTTATGGGAAGGTACGAAACAAGTGTTGAATTGCTAAACATGGGAGTAGTTAGTGGAAACGACATGACAACCGAAGCAGCATTAACCAAATTAATGTTTTTGCTGGGACAGAATCTGAGAAAAGAAGAAATTGCATTTTATTTGAACCATTCGATTGCTGGTGAAATGAGTGAACGTATTTCCTCCGATGGATGAAAATAATAAAAAATAGAGATAGGGCATAAAATTTGATTCAAATATTTGAGTATCTTTCAAATAATGATAAAACTTCTTTTATTCGATATAATTAATTGATTATTAGATGATAAAATGAATATAAATAGGTAATAAAAAAGATTAAAACAGGAATTATTTAAACTTTATAAGAGATAAATTTTCAGAGTTAAATATTTTTTGTAATTTCGACCTCTGAAAAAATGTTCTTTATGAGTAAGAATTAGAGCAGGAGAGATGGCCGAGTGGTCGAAGGCGCACGCCTGGAAAGTGTGTTTACCTCACAAGGGTAACGTGGGTTCGAATCCCACTTTCTCCGCCATAAAATGTAAACTTTTTTATTAACAGTTAATTATAATAATACATTAATCAAATTTCATAATTTTTTAAAAGATAGACCATGAAAAAACTATTTGCACTATTGGCAATAATAGGAATGCTCTCATTAGGAGCGACTTCTGTAGTTTATGCACAAAACGAAAATGACTCAACTGCTGTAGAAGAAGCCGCAACAGATTCTACCGCAGTGGAGGCCGCAGAAGAAACAGAAGATTCTGTAGAAGAAGGAACAGAATTAGCTGACGGTGAAGAAGGAATTCACCAACAAATAAAGCAAAAATTTATTGAAGGGGGTGCCGGTTTCATGGGAGTCGTTTTATTAGCCCTAATTTTAGGTTTAGCTCTTGCTATTGAGCGTAACATTTATTTGAACTTAGCAACTACAAACACTAAAAAAATATTAGTGAATATTTAAAATGCTTTTGACGAAGGTGGTATCGAAACCG
>JAOZTL010000318.1 GCA_029942205.1 Bacteroidales bacterium
TGTATTTGCCGACTATGAAAGACCCAAGGAATTGCCACCCGACCAAATGCAAGCATCAACGGAGAATGCTCCCGATAATGCTTAAATCTTTATCAAAAAGGCTTGTCTGTTTTCAGACAAGCCTTTTTTTATGCCCTTATACCAATTTAATATCAAAATATCCGAAATAAATTCAAAATATTTTTTTGTTTTACAATCTTCAAATTTTCAGTATAGCCCGTATACGGTTAAAATTTTAAGTGCAGTAAAACGGAAAAAGATAACGGATTTATCAGGTGTTTTGGTGTTAAATTGGTATTATACTTTATCGGAGAATAAAACGCCATATAATACACAATGGTTCGTTAAGTTTTTGTATGTATTTGATTTACTAGAAATTGAAAAGCATTATTTGTTAAAAAAAGTCGTTGAAAATCTGTGTTTTAATTTGTAATTCATATTTTGTAATTCATAATTTAACAAAGTATTGATACATTATCCATCAAAAAATAGTATATTTGGTTTTTCAATAAATGAATAATTGTGTAAGCAACATCAAAAAGGTCGAAGACCTAGCTAGCGTAAGCAACATTAAAAGGAAGAAGATCTAGGCAACACGTAAGCGTTTTACATTGCTTTGATCAAATTTTTTCTGTGCATATTTCAGCGTTACTTTGTATCGATCCAGTTTTTGTGAAGGAAGATCAAACATGGCATCTTTCATGATAGCCTCGCAAAGAGCACGCAAGCCCCTTGCCCCCAACTTAAATTCTATCGCTTTGTCTACGATATAATCAAATACTTTTTCTTCAAATTCAAGCGTGATACCGTCCATTGCAAACAATTTGACGTATTGCTTGATGATCGAGTTTTTAGGTTCAACAAGTATCCGACGTAATGCGCCTTTATCAAGAGGGTTCAAGTGCGTCAATACAGGCAAACGACCAATAATTTCAGGAATCAAACCAAAAGCACGTAAGTCTTGTGGGCTAATGTATTGCAATAAATTTTCACGATCGACCTGTCCTGTTTCTTTACTCACACCGTAGCCCACCATTTTTGTATTCAGGCGTTGTCCTATTTTACGGTCGATTCCGTCAAAAGCACCACCGCAAATAAACAAAATATTCGTGGTATCCAATTGAATCATTTTCTGGTCGGGATGTTTCCGTCCGCCTTGTGGTGGCACGTTCACAATAGAGCCTTCCAGCAATTTCAATAAGCCTTGCTGTACGCCTTCGCCCGAAACATCTCTTGTGATAGATGGATTATCTCCTTTTCGGGATATTTTATCCAATTCATCAATAAATACGATACCACGCTGGGCTGCATCCACGTTATAATCTGCGGCTTGCAATAGTCTGGTCAATAAGCTTTCGATGTCTTCACCAACGTAGCCAGCCTCTGTAAGTACAGTCGCATCCACGATAGTGAATGGTACTTTCAGCATTTTTGCGATTGTGCGAGCGAGTAAGGTTTTTCCTGTTCCCGTTTCTCCTACCATGATGATGTTTGACTTTTCTATTTCAACATCATCGTTGCTTTCTGGTTGTGATAAACGTTTGTAGTGATTATAAACCGCTACGGCTAAGGTTTTTTTTGCATCTCCTTGATCAATGACATATTCGTTCAGAAAATCATTTATTTCACGGGGTTTCATGATGCTTAATTCCCCCATGTTGAACTTATCTTCTCCTTTGCCATCTTCACTCACAATCGAAAATGCTTGCTCTACGCAGCTATCGCAAATATGACCATTTGTACCTGAGATTAATAAATTTACGTCTTTTTTGCTTCTTCCGCAAAATGAACATTTGTCCATAGTATTCTTCTTAATTTTTAAGGTTTTTGACCTTCATCATGTTGCTTACGCAATTTTGTTAGTCCAATCTGTTTTGTGAAATATACTAAATTGTGGTAATAATTATTGTAGCATTTTAGTATAAATAGTTGGACAAAATTAATCACATAATTATTTTTGATAAATTATTGATTATGAGAGTTTTTTGCAAGTGCGTAAGCAACATCAAAGGGATCGAAGATCTTATTTATTTTTAATCAATATTTCATCAATCATTCCGTAATCTTTGGCTTCTTTTGCTGTCATCCAGTAATCACGATCAGAATCTTTTTCTACTTTTTTATAAGAATTACCGCTATGTGTAGCAATAATATCATACAATTCTTTCTTTAATTTTTGAATTTCACGAGCTGTAATTTCAATATCAGCAGCTTGCCCTTGCGCACCACCCATTGGTTGGTGAATCATGATACGTGAGTGCTTCAAGGCAGTACGTTTTCCTTCAGCACCAGCGCACATAAGCACAGCACCCATAGATGCCGCCATTCCTGTACAAGTAGTAGCTATATCGGGGCTAATGAATTGCATGGTATCATAAATTCCCAAACCAGCATGTACTGAACCACCTGGCGTGTTGAAATAAATTTGAATATCTTTACTCGGATCGGTTGATTCTAAGAATAATAATTGAGCTTGAATGATGTTAGCTACATAATCGTCAATTGCTAAACCTAAGAAAATGATTCGATCCATCATCAAACGAGAGAATACATCCATGGATGCAATATTCATTTGTCGTTCTTCAATAATGGTTGGCGAAATGTAGTTATTAGAAATAGAAGTGTATCGTTCGTAATTAAGGCTACTGATGCCTGCATGCTTGGTTGCATACTTTTTAAATTCATCGTTTGGTATCATCATTTTTCTTTCTTATCGTGTTGATTTATACTCTATTATTGAATTTTAGTTTTCTTTTCAAAAAACAGCATAAAGGTACGACTTTAAGCCTGATAATTCAAAAAAATATTCAAAAGGTTGAATACCTACAAAAAATACAAAGAGCCTTTTCTTTGCAATGCTATTAAGAAACATAAATTAAATAAGCTATAATAGTTAAGCGAACTTGCTTTGTTTTTTAACGATTTAAAATCTACCAATAGCACCGCTATTAAAGGTTTTTTTTAAGGAAGTTAAAGGATAAATGAACAAGTAATAACTGTTGTATATTATTTAATTTGCATTCTCAAGCATATACACAAAGAAGAGGCTAGTTGCGATTATTATTTAATTTGCGTTCCTTAGTACTTATTTTGTTTCAAAAAAAGCACTAAATTCATCTAAACTAACTTCTTTTTCGTTAATCTTCACATTTTCTTTGACAAATACCGAAACTTTTTCGTCCATTTTTTGATCAAACAACTTATTTACTTCTTCTTGCTTGTTCAAAATAGTTTCTTCTGCAAATTTTTCGAGTTGCTCATCAGGCAAGCTGTCGGCAGGCATTCCGTATTGAATAAATTGCATACGAACGCTTTCTATAGCAGCAGCTTTCAATTCTTCAGGATTTACTTCCAACTTGTTATCCAACGAAATTTTCTCACGAATCAATTGCCATTTGATTACATTCAAGTAATCAGGAAATTCGTTTTCGAATATCTCGTCTGTAAATTTGTTTTCTTTATCTGTAAATTTCAGCCAACGCTTTAAAAATTCCTCAGGCATTTCTAAGCTTAATTCTCCAAGAATTTTATCTTTTGCATCTACCAAGAATTTATAATTACTGTCTTTAACAAAATTTTCGCCGATATTTTCTTGCACTTTTGCACGAAATTCTTCTTCGTTGGCGACAGTTCCTTCACCAAATACTTTGTCGAATAGCTCTTGATCGACTGTTCCGTCTACAAAATCGCTAATGCTTTGAATTTCAAATTGAAAATAAGGTTCGAGTGTTTCTAATTCTTCTTTTTCTATTTTCAACATTGCCGAAAGCTCTGCATCACTAGGGAAAGCTTTTTTGACATCAAAATTCAATATTTGTGCTTTATTTGCTTCAATAAATTGTTTTTGAATTTCTTCGTCTTTGATTGCATAAACACCAAGCGAAGTTGCTTCAACAATCATACCGCCCTCGGTAAGTTCTCCTTCGGCATTGGTTTGGCTAAGGATTCCTTTGAGTAATGATTTGTCGCTAACGATTTCTGCATCTACGTTTTGTCCAAAACGCTGTGTGTGGTATTTTATTTGATCGTCGATCATGTTGTCGGTTACCGCTATTTTGTGGTAGGTATATTCCGCTTCATTATCGATTTTAACATTTATTTCAGGCGCAACAGCTATGTCAAAAATAAAATCAAATTCTTTTTGTGTATCAAAATTGATTTTTGTTTGTTCTGTTTCGTTAGGTAATGGTTCACCTAGCAATTTCATTTTTTCATCTTTGATATGATTACTCAAAGATTCCGAAATAAGTTTGTTTATCTCTTCCAACTGGATTGCTTTTCCGTACATCTTACGAATCATCCCCATAGGCACCATTCCTGGTCTAAATCCTTTAAGTGTAGCGGTTTTCTTATGATCTTTCAGTTGTTTTTCTACAATTGGCGTATAATCTGCTTCTTCGACATGAATGGTCAAGCTAGCAGTAAGTTCACTGGTTTTATTAGTTGTTATCTTCATTTTTTGATACGTAAAAAATTAATAAGGTATTCAAATCAGATTATGTACTGTTGAATAAAAAAAAAACCGCCGAATATTACAAATGAATAGAAGGTCGGTTTTTTATATAAGATGTATATTATATGTACGGATGAAGGGACTCGAACCCCCACGTCTCTCGACACTAGATCCTAAGTCTA
>JAOZTL010000319.1 GCA_029942205.1 Bacteroidales bacterium
AATATTCATCGTTTTTTCATCAACAATACATAAGGCTAAATCAAAGCCATCTTTGTTTTTCATGCGTGTAGATTCATTTTGTTGTAATGATTTTTTTACCAATGATCGTAATTCTTCGATAATCAAAGCTGCATCAATTTCAACTTGCATATTGACAATTTCATTAAGAAAAGCCATTCCCAGTAAACTCATAAATGCACCAGGAACACCATGTCCAGTGCTATCTGCTGCTACAATTATTTTTTTATCACCAATTTGTTTTGCCCAATAAAAATCGCCAGAAACGATGTCTCGAGGCTTCCATAACACAAACGAATCTAAAAACATTTCGCTCACCACTTTCTCTTGAGGCAATAAAGCTGTCTGTATTTGTTTTGCATAATTTATACTATCTGTAACTTCTCTATGTCGTATTTCTATTTCTATTTTTAATTGATCAATTCGTTCTTTTTCTTTATGTATAGCCAAACTCTGCTCCCACAATCGTTTATTCTTTACAAGAAATTGTTGTCGCTCTTTTTCTAATTTGTCTTTTTCATTAACTAATTCATGTAAATGCGTTTCATCTGCTTGCTTTTTTTGATTATTACTGTTAGTTTCTTTATTAATGGGGTGAAGTTTTTTTTCTTGCTCGTAATTTGAATTTAAGTAAGTCAATCTTTTCATCTCATCAAGCAGATCTTTTTTTTCTTTCTCCATCTTTTTTCGCACAGCCAGCACACGTAAATCAACTTTGCGTTTTCCATTTAATGCATAAATAAGCACAATAATCAATAGAATAATTACAATAGTAGGAATTATAAAATATGTAATATTTATACTTATCATTTGATTCTTTTTAAGTACTTTATGCTATTTATTACTTAATAATCTGTATAATATTTATTAAATTCATTATTTATAATAAAAAAATCACCTTTCTTGAATTATTTAAAATTTCCGTCTTCTTTAATTTTTAATAAAGCCATATTTTTAAACTGCATATAACTCAGGCGTGCTCCTAAAATACTAAAGCCTCCTGCCTTATTTTTTATTACAGAAGCTCCAATATCTGACGAGTCGCCAGTTAATGAATTTTGCCATACAATTTCTCCTTGTTTATTCAATTTGATCCAAACCATATTTGCACGACCATAGTCATAAACTTTCGACCAATCATATACATATTGAGCACGATCGTCCACTGTACTGCCCACAACAAGATATCCATCATCCAATAATAATATATCATTAACTAGCATATTTTTATTGAATGGAAGTATTGTATTCCATACGATTTGACCACTTACGTTAACCAACGCAACAAAACTATTCAACTTTAAGTCTTCTAAATTAGGAACAAGACCTGAAACAACTATTTCGGAAAAAGAGATTTGTGCCGTATGATGTAATTCTATAAAATTTAACGAATTTTCAAATTCTCCTAACAAATGCCCATCTGCATCTATTAATGAAATTGTATTAACCAATGAAAATGAAAATGCATCCCTGCTTACGGATACAAAAGCACCTTGACTCTCCATACTAAAAAATGCGGCAGGCTCTCCTGCGCCCAAATAATCAGAATATACCTCTTTTATTTTATTTCCATCCGAATCGAAATGCTTAAATAGAATATAGTTTCCAAAACCTCCTCCTATATCTCCATAAATGTAGTTTGTAAGAACAATATCGCCAGATTCAAGTATATAAGTATCAAAATAATATAAGTCAAAAATAACATAATTATTATCTATAAGCATAGTGTCATTCACCTCCCACTCGATAGTAGCATCGACATTTATCTTAACAATTTTGACAATTTCTACTTCTGTTTTATACCCTTCCAGCATAATAGAATCGGTGTATACAAACGAAATGATTTTTTCCTCCTCAAACGAATGCAATACACTAAATCGAGATAATGAGTCTAATGATTTGCCTTCGAGTATTTTTTTTTCGAGAGGTCCTGTTTGGTCTAAATCTCCTGATTCTGAAACAGTTGAAATATATAAATCTGAGCCAGCACGAGTAAGCACCTCAAAATAAGAACTAAATCTGTATGGCTTTGAAATAATTTCTCTATCGTAGACCAATAAATTTATTGCTTCCTTGTCGGCAATTTCATATTCGTCCTTTTGGCAAGAAACAAAAATAATACCAATAAATATAAATAAGATTATCTTCTTCATTTATTTAAAGTTTGTAAACTGCAAATTTCAAGTACTTCTAATATAAATATTTAATTTTATGCATGAAAGTCCAACTAACTCCTAAAGAAAAACTAAGATCTGTTAAACAAAAATCGTCATCGATATACTGATAACCAAAAACTATATTAGGTATTGAATATCTTTCTTTTGGCAAATTATGCTGTAAAAAATCTTCCGTATGTTTTATTTCTAAAAAAAGCCGAAAACTATTTATTTTGTAATAAAAAGTAGCTCCATAGGCAAGTCCTACATTATAAATAGTCCTATCTTTTGTAAGATCAATTCCGCCTGAATTTCTATTAAAAGTTGAATATTGCTCTAGTTTATCTGAATATGCCTGAAAAGTATAAGATATATCCACATCGCTATAGTACAGAAATGAGGATTGCAAGCCAGCAAAAAAAGCGGGTTGAATCCTAAATCGAGGTAATGGATAATAAGTGAATTTGAACAAAGCTCGTTCTTTAAGCATCGATTCATTAAAAGTCAAACTGAAATTATTATCTTCTTCGTAAGCAGTAATCGTTCGCTTATATTCTAAATAAGCAGACTCCATATTAAAACTAAAACTTAATCGCTTAAAAGCAAACCACTCGATAGCAACTCCATAAAATGGCGAATACTGCGAAGTGTATGGGTTTGAGTAATTTGCTGAATCCATTATACCATACACTTTTTGAATATCTGGCGTTATTTTTCCAAAACCTGCATTTATTTGGACAGCCAAAC
Organism: Bacteroidales bacterium; assembly: GCA_029942205.1. GTDB lineage: Bacteria > Bacteroidota > Bacteroidia > Bacteroidales > JAOZTL01 > JAOZTL01. The sequence continues at coordinate 2,922 of JAOZTL010000319.1, forward strand.
GAGGTGCTACTAAATATTTAGAGTATAAATCTTTGAATACATCTGGGTCTTTTGAGTTTAATTCGTAATTAGAATTTTTTTGTAAAAATTCATCCATTCGTTTCTGTCCAATTTCTAATTCATCAATTTCTAAATACGAACTCAATAATAATTTGGCTATCAGATTCTTATCTTCCTTACTGAATTTACAATTTATTTTTTTTGATTGAAATTTTTCTATTTTTTTAATCACTTGGTCATACATTCCTTCTTCAAACAAAGAGATAGATTCGGTCAATGTTTCATCACATTCTGTTTGTGAAAAAGCAATAAATGGACTGACTAGTACCCATAAAAATAAAATTGTTTTTTGTATAATTTTATACATATTTTAATCTAAATTAATTGTTTTTTGATACAAACTCTGATGATTACCAATATACTTTTCCCATTCTTCTTGTGTCAAATTTCGTATCAGCATATTCAATATTTGTTGTGCGTATTTTTCTGTTTCTGTTTCCCAAAACCAAAAATCGCTACTACCCGAAAGCCCAAATAATTTATTTTCTTGTGTAAATGACAAATAATTTAATTTTTGATCGTGTTCATAAATATCTATAGGATTACTATTTAGCGATTTTAATTCATATATTTTAACATGTTTGTCGTTACATGCCACTGCAAATTGCTGGCGTTTCTGTGGATTAAAAACCAATGCACTAAATCCACTACTATTTACATACAAATCAGTTTGTTTATTATTATTTTTTAAATCGAAAAAGCGAATTAGTCCATTAGAATATCCTGCAAGTAAAGTACTTTCGTCTGGCGAAATCTCTAAAACATTGACATGTGCATCCACTTTGGTCAATACTGTGCGCCTATTTTGCGAATAATCCCATGATAAAATATTTCCATCATCCGTTGATGCATAAACTAAGTTGTTGCTTTTTAATAATTTAACGGCTGTTACACGCTCATCAAAGTGAATGCTGTTTTTCTCAACAACTTTATCCGATAAATCCCAAACACGAACCGAATGATCCCGCCCTGCCGTAACTAACGTTTTTTGATCCAAACTCAAAGATGCACCTCGTAACAAACCTTCGTATCCTTTTATTTCGACAAATGATTTTTTATTTATATCGTACAAACGTGAACTTAAATCAAGAAAAGACAATAAAATCACATTCTCAGTCAAAAAGAAAACTTTATCAACTAAAGTATTACGTTTGGATAATTTTACTAATAGTTTGACTTTTTTATTAGGAAATCCAGCTTCGAATAACTCTCCTTTTTCATTGACAAATAATAGCTTTTTTTTGTCAATAAATTGAAAAGCCAAAATGTTTTTTTGCTCTAATTTTAAAGTATTCTCAATTCCTTCATTTTTCAACGCTATCCGAAAAGCCTCATGGATTGCTGGATCATTTTTTGCTCCTTTGTAGTCTCGATTAAATTTATATGCTTGATAAGCTAATAATAAACTTAATTGTTTACTTTTATACTTTATTTTTGCTTTTTGGGCAAGTGTTTGTGCAAGTGCAAGCATATTTAGCTTTTTGGCAATACCCGAAGCTAATTCAGCCTTTTTCCGCTCTTTATCAGCTGCTTGCCGTTCATTTTCTGCCACCAATCGTAGTTTATCTGCTTTTTGTTTTTCAAGAAGAGCCTCTGCTGCCGATTTATTTGCCAAAATGGCGTTATACTCTGCTTTTTCGCTACTTTTTAT
>JAOZTL010000320.1 GCA_029942205.1 Bacteroidales bacterium
TTTATCGGTTTTTGTTTTTAAGTTACAACTTTTAGCAAAATATTTTATTTTTTGAACTAAATGGACACTTACTATTTGTTGCTTTTCATGTAAGAAATAAGCAAGATTTTCAGAATAAACACCTGTTGCTTCCATTACAAAAATAGGGGCGATTTCTGGTCTTTGATCTTTTTTGATGTTAAATTTTCAACTTTTTGATGTTGCTTACACACTTAAAAATTATTGCAATTAGCAATTTAGTGAAATCGTAAGCAACATCAAATAAGGAGAAGATCTTATTTTGTCAATTTGCTTAATTCGGAATAAGACATAAGTTTACCTTTTTTGTTATACGACTCACTACGAACAACGCCTGCTCCTTCAGCAATCCACTCGGAACTAGAACCTTTCACCTTTATAAAGCCAATTTTGGTTTCCGTGTTTTGACTGATTTTAAAACACTTAAATTCGCCTGCTGCTGTTTTTAAGGTTTCCAATTTCTCGACCACTCTATTTGATAAAGTTACTGAGATTTTCACCATTTGTATGCCTTGATTCTTAACGGAAACTAAAACCGTTCCGCCTGGTAATTTTTGTCCAGCAACAGGATTGGATGGTAATTCTAAATTATCGCCGTCTACTTCTATTTCCATTCCTTGATAAGCATCTAGTGTATTTCCTAAATAACTGGTCATATCCACATATAATTTACCATCTTTGCAGATATATGCATACTCTCTTGACATCACAGTATCTTGTTCTACTGATTGCGACTCTAGTTTTACGTCCAATCGAATCTCTTCTGCGGTAGATGTTTTATCGAAAATCGTAAGGGTAGACATACTTGTCTTTTTTCCTTTTTTGTCATAATGTGTCGTTTCCATCACCGTTCCTTTTGTTTGAGGCAAATATTTAAAACAGTTCTGAGCGAAGATATTTGTTGTTGCAAATATAGCAATCAACAAAATTAAAGTTGTTTTTTTCATAATAATTTAATTTTAGTTTGTTATTAAAATTTAAGTTATAAATAAGTAAGTAATTTTTATTTTTTATCTCCAAAACAATACAAAAACCCATCACGACAAGCAACAAATACTTTTCCATCATACACTACAGGCGTAGCATCTAATTCTAAATGAGGAATATAATCTAACTTTTTGAGCGAAAAATTAATTCCATCGTCTTCTATCTGAAAAAGAAATAAGCCATTATCGGTTGCAGCAATTATTTTATCTTCTACAATAATCGGGGTAGAAATAGCTCCTTCAATTTTTTCTTTTGCTAATAGTACAGGAGTCGCATATTTAGTTTGTCCATCAGGTCCTTTAACTTGTACATTTAGATCAATTTTATCATGCTCCACAACGTACAAATAGCCAGTTATATCTGAAAAAACAGCTAAATGTCTGTCATTTTCTTTTACATACGCATCGTTTGTGGTAACAGAGCCAACAAGCCCGCCTTCCCAATGAAACCAATGCTTGTCGGGAACAGGAAAGTACCATTGCGCTGCTTGATCTGGCGATAACGAGGGGTTTAGCTTTAGAACGCCTCCGTGCCCTTCCAAATATTGCTTCTCGACAGCTATCAGCAAATTACTGTCGTAAGTCAATGGTGCTGAGCCATTCATATCCATTCCGATGTAATATTCCCAATCGTTTTTTTGTGTATCGATATTATAGCCATACACCCAACCTGTACCTGATGGCGTGTATACATGTCGATTAAACAAGGTAGGTGAAGCTTCTGGGACTAAATCATCGCCATGCGCTTCCATGTCTTTCGAGTTATAATACACCAATTCGTTATAAATTTTGGGTTGTAACATGCTGTCTCGCATTTCTGCATTTTTATAATCAGGATCGAATACGGTAAACAATGCATTTTCGAGAGCCAAGTAAGCTGTATCGTTATAAATAAGTGCCGAACCATCCACATCACGGCTATAACTTTCGGTTGCTTTTGAATTCATTCGCCACAATTCTTTTCCTGTAATGTAGGATACTGCCCGAAGACTAGGAACTAATGCTGTTTTTTTGTCATTCCCTACTCCTAGCCTACTGCCTTGCAAAATAACATAACGATCATCCAAATTTTCCGCATTTTTATTCACCCAAATAGAGCCTGTTCCTTTCAAAATATCATCAAAAGTGTATTGCCAAACAAGCTTTCCCGTAGCGACATCTATTTTTTTCAGATTATAATCAAAAGCACCGATAATCAAATAATCGTGTCCTTTTTCTCGAACATAAAGCGGCTGACCTGTCCAGCCTGCTCCTTTCCATATTTTCTGTTGCCCGTAAGCAGGGCTTAATCCTTCGCCTAAATAATGTTTCCATATCAAATTTAGCTTTTCGGGTGCTTTATTTCCGTAATAATTTCGTGTTTCATTGCCCAAATAAGTGCTAATCAAAACCTGAATGCTGTCCAATTCTGTTCGTTTTATTTTAGCTTGCTCTGCCAAAGCGTGTCCTTGATATTTTTTGATAAACGAAGAATACGCCTCTCCAGTATGCGCTCTCTGCGTTTTATCCCATTCTTTTTGTATATTTTCTTGCGAAAAAGAAAATTGATACAGCAAAAGAAAAATTAAAATCCATGTATTTTTCATTCTTTTCGTTGGTTTTATAAATTATTGAGTTCAGTCTTACTTAACACAAAGTACTTAATTTACCGATTTTAGCATCATGTCTTCTTGTAATTGCAAGATAAAAACACCTTGATTTTCATATCCACTCCAATTATTCTTTTTCTTAAAATTAAACTTTAATCGAGCACCATCAATGTCTTTTAGCTTGGGATTATCACTAATGCAATTATGAAAATCTTTTCCATAGCGCATCAATACATTCAAAAAATAGTACATAATATCGTATGCTTGAAATGCATACTGGCTCGGCTCTGACTTATAATAAGTACGATAACGAATAACTAAATCATTTGCTTTTTTTCCTTGATATTCGACAAAAGAACTACTTGGAAAATGTAGATTTAGTTTATTCATGTAATTCAAATCACTATTTCTGAAAAATTCCCATTCGGATAGCCCATAAATGGTGATTTTGTATTTATTGGCTAAAAAAGCCAATTTTTCGACAATTACCGATACAAAAACCTCATCCGATGACGGAATAATCACAATATTATCCAAACCAACCGATAGCGCATCTTCGATGTCAGAAACCTTACTAGACTTATAATTTATTTGCTTGAATACAATTTCATTAATACTTGATCTAAAGGCATCTGTACTAACTAATTTTCGGCGATAGGTTTCTATCATTTTCTGCTCGGCAGCAGTACCGTTGTGTATCACGATAATGCTTTTGTCGTAATGCTTTGCCAAGTGGTTAGCTGTCTGCTCTACACGTGCATTTTCGGAAGGTATCACCTGAAATAAGTACGGATTTCCATTAATCAATGATTTATTTTGCGACAATGGCGACACGATACTTATTTTATTTCTATGTGCAAATTCACCTGCAATTTTCACATTTTCAGAATAAACAGGACCTATGATCAAATCAACGTCTTTCATCTCGGGGCGTAATAATATCGACCGTACTTTGTTTGGATTTTTCTCGGTATCATACACTCTCAAATTCACCGATAATCCTTTTTTTCTCATCACATCCACTGCCAAAAGTGCGCCTTCGTACATTTCCATAAAGCGTTCACTTTTGTTGAAAAATCCTAGCTCATCAAATGATGTACTTCTCGAATAATTATCGTTTATATACAAAGGAAGCATCAAAGCTACTTCAAATATTTCTTTTTTCTTATACGCATAATCTACACACGGTTCTTGCTTTTTGGGCTGATTTTCGTCTGTATTCTCTGTGTTTACTTCCAGTTTTTCATCTACAACGTAATTTCCTTTAGGTATTTTCAACACTTGATCTACCTTTAACCCTTTTTTTACTGAGGGATTTAATGCAATAATTTCTCTCATTTGCACGCCATAGCGGTTAGCAAGCGAGAATAAAGTTTCTTTACTTTTTACTTTATGATAAATATAATTTTCAGCAATAACTTGTGCTTCTTCTTTCTTATTTGGAATAGTGAGTATCATTCCTGCTTTCAATCCCTTTTTAAGATCAGGATTAAGCCGAATTATTTCTTTTTCGTCTACTTGATACAAATTTGTGATATAAAATAAAGTCTGCCGTTTTTTTACCGTATGAAAAATTCGGTGATTATCAATTATATTTTCGGTATTTTCCTGCTCTAAAACAGGTATTTTCAGCGTTTGACCAATTTTTAAACCTGTAAAAACTTCTGGATTAGCCAACGAAATTTCTTTTTCGGAAACATTGTACGCTGCACTAATTCCTGATAATGTTTGTCCTTTTTGTACTACATGTGAGTAGTATGTTCTTCCCAAAAATGTAACTTTATATTTTGATTTTACGACTGGTTGTTGCCCAAACAGTACTTGGCTAAATATTAAAAAACTTGTTATAAATAAAATAGCTAAACGTTCTTTATTCATTTCTAATTTGCTTTTGGTTCAACGATTAAAAAAAACAAATTTACGAAACTAAAAGGTTTCGACAAATCAAAACTCAATTATTCTTTTTTAAGGTCTTCGTCCTTTTCTGATGTTGCTTTCGCAATAATGAAAAACAACCCTAATAATCAATA
>JAOZTL010000321.1 GCA_029942205.1 Bacteroidales bacterium
GGGAAATGAAAAACAAATTTAATATATTTAATTTTTTGTCATGTACTTAAATCTCAAACACAAATGTATGAAATTTTGAGCTATTTTTTTTAAAAGTCACTACTTTTATACGCCATCAAATTATTTATTTCATCAATTTCATTACGTACATGACAAGCATATCCTACTAGCAACAAGCGATTCTATAACAAAAGTGAATCTACTAAAAGACACCTTGCAACAAGATTTCCCAAGCCATCAGACTGATTATCAAATATTACACATCAAGGACATCAGTGATCTGCGAGAAGTAAAAACCAAAGTAGAAGGCGTGTTATTCCAATACGCAAATGCCCAGATAGACCTTTTCTTTTCACCAGGTGCATCTATCATGCAATTATCATGGTTCATTTGCCACAACAGCCTAAAGTTGAATACCCGCTTGTTGCAGACCAAAAGACCAATACACTCCAAAAATTCCCAGAATCCAGAATTATTAACCATCGACATCGCAGAGGATGATTTCCCTCAATCAGTCGTTATAAAGCAACAAAATTTATATAAAAATAATGTTTTTGATGATTTTCGTATAGGTAAATCATTACAGCCTGTTTACGAAAAAGCAGACAAAGTGGCTGAAACAGACAAAGTAACAGTACTTATTTACGGAGAAACAGGTACTGGTAAAGAAAATCTTGCATCAGAAATACATCAAAAATCAATACGACAAAATTCTCCTTTTTTAGCAGTTAATTGTTCTGCACTAATGGATAGTTTACTTGAATCCACACTTTTTGGTCATAAAAAAGGTAGTTTTACAGGAGCTTTTCAATCCGAAAAAGGAATTTTTGAAAAAGCTCATACAGGGACTGTTTTTTTGGATGAAATAGCAGACATATCGCCTAAAATGCAACAATCGCTACTAAGAGTTCTACAATTAGGCGAAATAAGACCAGTAGGAGGCACAGAAAAAAAGATCGATGTAAGAATAATTGCAGCTACAAACAAGAATCTGGAAGAATTGTGTAAAAAAGGAGAATTTAGATGGGATTTATATTATAGATTAGCAGTAGTCGAACTAAATCTTCCTGCATTAAACGTTTTTTCAAACTCCGAAAAGAAAGACTTAATAAACTACTTTTTAATAAAAAAACAAGCAGATCTAAAAAAACAATACTTACTTTTTATAGAAAACGAAGCTATTCAAAAAATTTTACATTATGAATTCCCTGGAAACATAAGAGAACTAGAGCATTTAATCGAAAATTTATATGTATTTTATGAAACAGTGAAAGTCAATGATTTACCTGAAAAAATATTAGCATCAAATACCGATTCCGTATCTTTAGATGCAGTCGAAAAAACGCACATAAGTAATATTTTAAAGCAAAACAGTGGAAATAAAAGAAAAACAGCTCGAATGCTTGGGATTGTCGAAAACACATTAAATAATAAAATAAAAAAATATAATATTGAAATTTAAGACTTCGTCTGTTTTATTATTTTTGCTCATCCATATAGCTCTGTTTTAACGATTTATTACACTGCTTGATGTATACTAAGTTGTACGTATTTAGGTGTAACGTACTGATTTACATTGATTGTTTGTCAAAAATTGCTCAAAAATAAATATCAAAATAGACGAAATCTGACTTTACAACTATAAAAAAAAATATCAAGCGAATTTATTTTTCATAAACAAGCGTTGAAGATAAATATTACGGCATGATTATTGTTTTTCTTTAGTTATCCATTTAAAAATATTTTTTAATGGAGTTTTTATAGGGTGTTTTGGTTTTTTAGGATGTCGTTTGGGTTTAAGCGACATCCTTTTCTTTTTTAGCTACTTTTTTAATCAAATCAATAACAAGCTTCACTAAAATAGCAAAAAATATTACACTGACATTCAATAATATAAAGCCAATAAAGAACTTTTCGGTCGTTCCACGTGTTGTTGGCGTTATCCAAATCATAATAAAATAAGTGAGCACTGTCATTAGACTCATCATAAAGAGAGTCTCTATTATTTGCCATAATCTACTTTTTCTCCAACTATTTTCCATATTTATTTTTATTAATTAGGGCTTCGACCTTTTTAGATTACTCACGTTCTAGTGTGAAACAATTTTCATAATTACAGACTCCGTCTATTTTATTATCCTTACTCGTCTATATAGCTGTGTTTTAACTATTTATCACATTCCTTGATATAATTATACATCTGACTGATCTACATTGACAATTTGTCCACCTACTATATATTTAGAATAATCCAATTAATTATCTCTCAGTAGCACATTGCTAATAAAAGACTTACACATACAGATAAGTGCAACATAAAAAAGGTCGAAGAGCTTGATTTTTTTATTTTGAATGAAAATCGTATTTTTATGCTCCGAAATAAAATACAAAAATATGCAAAAAAAAGAACGATTTGAAAAAGTTATTGAATATTTCAAAAAAAATAAGCCAATAGCCGAAACAGAATTAGAATATACGAACCCTTTTGAGTTACTGGTTGCTGTCATTTTATCAGCACAATGTACTGATAAGCGAGTGAATCAAATCACTCCCGATTTATTTTTGCGGTTTCCTACCGCTAAACATTTAAGTAACAGCGAAGTAGCCGAAATTTTTGAATATATTCGCAGCTGCTCCTACCCCAACAATAAAGCAAAACACTTGCTAGGAATGGCACAAATGCTTGTCAATGAGTTTGATAATAAACTGCCCGACAATATTATAGAATTACAAAAATTGCCAGGCGTAGGTCGCAAAACAGCTAATGTAATCGTTTCGGTGGTTTACAATAAACCAGCAATGGCAGTGGATACACACGTTTTTCGGGTGGCAGCTCGCATCGGACTGACAACTAATGCAAAAACACCACTCGAAGCAGAAAAGCAATTGGTAAAATTTATTCCTAACGAAATAATTCCTATTGCACATCATTGGCTTATTTTACATGGACGGTACGTGTGCATGGCAAGAAGTCCAAAATGCTCATCGTGCGAAATTTATGAATGGTGTAAATATTATCAAAATGAACAAAAAAAAGAAAATGCCTAGTTTTTATCCAACTATTTTCGTATCTTATCACCAAGGTCTTCGGACTTTTTTTTTATAATTTGCTACTCGTTATTTCACTAAATACTAACGGTTTACAGAAATTGCATAAGCAACATCAAATAAATCGAAAACCTTAATCGCTCCACTCAAGGGAATGATTTAATTTTTAAGAACTTACAAAATAAAGAAACATGAAAAGATTTATTATTTTAGCAACACTATTCTTGTTTTTTAGCAATCTAAGCCTTGCACAAAAAGACGATTATTTAGTAACGACACTCAATGCAAAAGTGTACACTTCCTTTTTCCAATCCTCAAAAGAATCAGTGAAAGTATTTGTAGATCAATACAGTATCGAAACAATTAGCAACAACGAAACCTTCAAAAGTATCAAAGTTGATTTCATCATCAGCAAAGAAAATTTCTCAAAAATGGATTCGGCTTTAGCTACTTGGGGGCACATTTCATCAAAAAATGTGTATACACGAAACGACGGAAAAGACATGTCTGAAATATTACTCGAAATCAAATACTTACAAGAACAAAAACAAGCTTACCAAACCGAATTGACAAGCATGACAACAAAGGATAATCGTTACTACGAGTATTGGGAAAAAGTAAGATTCATTGATGAAGATCTATTTGATTTAATGAAAAAGAAAAGCGGAAAAAACAAAGAACAAGTATATAAAATAAATGTTGATATTTATGATGAAACGTATGACTTTACCGACACAAAAGTCTCGTGGGTAAATATGCCTGGTGCTGAATATAAATTCCTTTTTATAGAGTCTCCTACTCCCGAAATTTCGGCTAGTCAATATGCTGGATATGGACTTAAATACCTCTTTACCAAAGGAAAATCGTATGCGAATATAGGCGCATTAAAAGAAATTAGCAACGAACCTGCTGATCCTAACCGTTACAAAGAATTATTTGTTTTTGGATTTGGACAAGATTTTTATTCTCGTTATTTTGGTCGAGGAAAAAATACATTTCTGAACATGTACACGGGCTATAATATGGGTGGAATTTTTGCGACAGGCGAAACATCAAAAAAACTTATGTTTTATTTAACGCCTATTTTTGGTATCGAAATGTTTAAAAATAAATACCTTTTAATTGACACTCAAGTTGGATACTTTATTCCATTTTACGAAAATAGAAACCTTCGTGGACTCAGTGCTAGTGCCTCATTCAATTTCGTTTTCTAGCTCTTCAATTTTTTTGATGTTACTTACAATACTTCATTAAACTTTGGCAAAGTTGCAGTTTTCAACTCGTTATATTGTTAATAATCAACACAATGACTGAATTAAGTAAATTTTGCTAAAGTTCTCATTTTCAATTATTTGAAAAAACACACCTAACTATTGTGAATCAATGATTTATCACAAATCAAATACATAAATAACTTTAAGTAAATGGAAGACGCTTTTTTTAGTTGGGGACATGCCAAGCCATGGAATGATTATTCTTCGTTTATAAAGCAGAAATACACCGAAAGAGTCCAGAAAATCTCAATCGATGCAGGCTTTACATGCCCAAACCGAGACGGAACAA
>JAOZTL010000322.1:0-2013 GCA_029942205.1 Bacteroidales bacterium
AAATATAATGATTCATTTGAAATATCCAAATGAAATAATTGATATAAAAAAAGCTTCTCAAATTGAGAAGCTTTTTGCGGTCTGGACGGGACTCGAACCCGCGACCCCATGCGTGACAGGCATGTATTCTAACCAGCTGAACTACCAAACCGTGATTGCTTAAAAGCGTTGCAAAAGTAAGCCATATTTTTAGATTTCCAAAAATATCTGCGGTTTTTTTTGCTTTTTTATTGTTTTTTTTCCGATTTAAAAAAACTGAAATGAACTTTGCCGTATTTACGTAAATTCGTGAAATTTGGATGCTTTCCAAAGTCTTGTAAATCAGAATGCTCTACAATAAGGAGACAATTTACCTTGTGTGTTGGGTTTTGAAATACCAAATCTGGAATTTCTGCAATTTTATCCAAACTGTATGGAGGATCGGCAAAAATAATGTCAAAATCCAAATTATTCTTTTGCAAAAACTTGAATGCATCGTATTTTATGGAGAAAAAACGAGTGCTTTCGGGTTCTAGTTTTTGAACTGTGCTGCGAATAAAATCAACATATTTACCTTTTTTTTCGACAGACGTAACCGAAATACTCCCACGGGATAAAAACTCGTAGCTGATGCTTCCTGTGCCCGAAAATAAATCGAGTACTTTTAATTCATCAAAATAATAATCGTTTTGGAGAATGTTGAAAAGACTTTCTTTGGCATTGTCGGTTGTCGGACGAGCATCAAATACTTTTGGAGGTTTGATAGGTCTGCCTCTAAATTGACCACTAATTATTCTCATTAAAAATTGGAAATAAGGTTTACAAAATAATGTTGAGGAAATTTTTTAATCTTATAATTCAGATTATTTATTTTAGCAAATTTAACTGCTTTTACAAAATTGTATAGCAATTTGTGTTGTGCCGAATTTTGCTGTATATCACCCATGACTGTTATTGTTTGTTCTGATGAATTGATAGACAGCTTGTTGAGTACTGATAATACGTAATATACAAAATCATGATCAGATTTATAAACAAAATTATTGTAGAATATTAGTGCCTGTTTATCTGCCACTCCAATGTCTAAATAGCCTTTTGATACATTTATTAGTACTTCTTTGTTTTTTGATGGAATAGAAGTTAAGTTTTTTATCATGTTACTCGATTGGTGATTAAATCGAACTTCAGGAAACAAATTTACCATCAAAGTAGTTAAATATGAAGGAATTGCAAAAATATTGCTTGCTTTAATACTTGGAATTTTGTTGAAATGCAATTCTTCGTAAGGCAATAATTTATGATTAATAGAAAAATAATCTCGTAATTTTGTTTTATCAAAAACTTCGAGAGGAACAAGTGTCGAGCGTTTGTTGGCATATATAAAATCTTCACTTTTGTATGCTTTATTCAAGTGTATATCTTGCTGAATGCTATTTGTTAGTATTTTTAGTGAATCTTCGTCAATAATCCGATTTTCAAAAAGCTGATTTTTTACTGCAACTACTTCTCTTCGTACAGTATCGGTTATTGTATAAGTATATCCATAAGAATTAAGTAAAAAGGAAAGGTGGTATGTAGAAGCTTTGCTTATGTTGAATGAATCTAAATACTTTTCAAAATTTTCCATAATTACAATTTTAAGGTCTTTAATCTATTGTAGGAACATAAATTAAATAAAAATAAAGTTTCGTTTTTTTTGTCTGAATTCAGATTTCGTCTGTTTTGATATTTATTTTTTGACATTTTTTGACAAATTATTAATGTAAATCAATAATTACACCTAAATACGTACAATTATATTAAGTAATATAATAAATAGTTAAAACAAACTAGATAAATGAGCAAAAATAATAAAACAGACGAAGTCTGGAATTAAAGTTTTCTAACTATTTAATGTTGCTTAATTCTGTAAATTATAACGATTCAGTAAAATACAGAATATTTATTTTTCGATAAATCGTTGATTACAACCGTTTTGAACAAGTGCGTAAGCAACATCAAAAAGGTCGAAGACCTTATAAAAAAAAGTATAAA
>JAOZTL010000322.1:2113-4604 GCA_029942205.1 Bacteroidales bacterium
TTAATAATATCTTGCACAAGTGCGTAAGCAACATCAAAAAGGTCGAAGACCTTATAAAAAAAAGTATAAAAATGAAATATCAAAATTTACACCTTTTTTCATGTATTTATAATCTGCTCCTTATATGAGAGGTTTTATAAGTACCTGTGAAAATTAATTGTATATTTACTATGAGTAAATTACTGATTAATAATATCTTGCACAAGTGCGTAAGCAACATCAAAAAGGTCGAAGACCTTATTCCCAGTTACCTGCGTTATTTGTAGCTTCTTTGAGAGAGCCGACTTTTAAGCCAGGAAATTTTCCTAATTTAATAGCTTCATCATCCATATTTATTCTTAGCTGTTCGTCCAAACCTGCTAATAAAAAGCGATTTAGAACAGAAGCTTGGAATACTTTTACAATAACACTCGATCCTGTTTGTAAATTTCCTGCTGCCAATTTGAATTCTAGCTTATCCAAATAAGGAACAAAACGTAATGAATCAATTGGGTATGGAGGCGGAAACAAAGAATCTAAGGTACTGATTAAAATTGTATCTCTTTCTACGATACCTAATTTTACTGCCTGACGCTCTGTTAATGAGTCAGGTACATTACCTATTGCTTTTACAATACGAAGCGAATCGTTTTGAATAAAATCAATTAAAGTGTCAAAACTTCCTGTGTAATGTCCATGCACTGATTTATAAGCAACTTGTGCTGTTCGGATGTCTTTTAGTCGATCAATAGTTGCATCATAGCGAGCATCTTTTTTTGATTGAAAATTAATGGGATCAGCAATTCCTGATAATAATAAATAAGCTAACCCGGCAATTGTAATGATTAAGATAATCTGGATAACAGTTTTCATGTGTTTAAATGTTGTAAGTTGTTGAAATTTAGTCATTCCCTTGTGTGGAGCGATTAATTACCTTTAATGTAAATCCCTCCATGAGGGCTGTTTAAAATTATTATGTTGTTAAAATTGAACCATGCTATCGTGAGGAGCAATTCATTTTTAAGACTAATTAAATAAAATAAATACTTCTATAAAACAATATAATTTATTGTATATGAGATGAATACATGATTATTTAAACAGTATTAAATAGCATTGAATACTTAAATTTCTTCACGAGGGTTTCTTTTTATTAAATTTAGTTTTATGTTTGTGCAAATGTAGAAAAAAATGCGTATTCTTAATAATGATTTTTTAATTAATTTTTAAATGCTTAAAAACTTTCTGAGTGATAAAATAAAAACTGCTTTTGGTTTTCAGCCAACAGAAGGGCAAGAGGTTCTTATTCAGGATCTTGCAGATTTTTTGAGCAGAAATGATGCAAACGAATTATTTTTGCTGAAAGGTTATGCAGGAACAGGAAAGACAAGTATTATTAGCGCATTGGTCAGATTTTTGAAATCAAATAAAAATAAAGTCGTTTTACTTGCACCAACAGGACGTGCTGCGAAAGTGCTCGCCGCTTATGCTGGAGAAAATGCTTATACAATTCATAAAAAAATTTATCGCCAAAAATCGGCAACTGAAGGTTTCGGAGTGTTTGATCTCAATAAAAATCTGATGCGCAACACGCTTTTTATTGTCGATGAAGCATCAATGATTTCCAATTCGAGTTATGAAGCCTCTGTTTTTGGCTCGGGGCGATTATTGGATGATTTGATCGAATTTGTATACTCGGGCTTCGAGTGTCGGCTGATTTTGATTGGAGATACAGCACAGCTACCTCCAGTAAAAATAGACATTAGCCCAGCTTTGGATGCGAGTAATTTTGATACTTACGGCTTAAAATTGACCGAAAATATATTGACAGATGTCGTGCGGCAAGAACTCGATTCTGGAATTTTGTTTAATGCTACAAATTTGCGAAACTTAATTTCGGAGCAACAAACCAGCGAATTTCCTAAATTTGTTTTAAACCAATTCACCGACATCGAAAAAATTAATGGCGAAGAATTGATCGATGCCATTAACGATTCTTACGATAAAAATGGAATCGAAGAAACGATGATCGTTACACGAAGCAATAAGCGTGCAAACCGCTACAATCAAGGCATTCGGAAAAGTATTTTGTGGAAAGAAGAAGAAGTTTCTATAGGCGATTTATTGATGGTGGTAAAAAATAATTACCATTGGCTCACCGAGGACGATGAAATTGATTTTATCGCTAATGGCGAAATATTGGAAATTACACGCATAGGAAAGTACGAAGAAATTTATGGATTGCGTTTTGCCGATGTCCATTTGCGGTTTTTAAGCTATCCTGATCTCGAAATAGAAACAAAAATAATTCTTGACACGCTTACCATCGAATCTGCTTCGCTTTCTTACGAAAAAAATAAGGAATTTTATTATGCCATCGCCGAAGATTATCAAAATATTAGATCAAAAAAACAGAAATACCAAAAAATAAAGAAAAATCCTTATTTTAATGCATTACAAGTCAAATTTGCTTACGCTGTAACTTGTCATAAAGCACAAGGTGGGCAGTGGA
>JAOZTL010000323.1 GCA_029942205.1 Bacteroidales bacterium
GATGAAGCATCAAGCAAATCAAGGTCTTTGACCTTTTTGATGTTACTTGTGTATATGTACTGCTTTCTTGTAATTAATGAGCTTATGGAGCGTGAAAATAGTAATTATGCATTGTAAATTGCTAATCAAATAAGATCTTCGACTTTATTTGAAAATATAAATTTGCATTCCTTAATTATTGATGCAACACTTTTCGGATAATTTCGTCTTTAATAAATAATGCCAATTGAATTGGTAAGCACTTCGTGCTATTTAAGTGTAAATTTATTGCTATCAATAACTTACACGTGATTTTAAAATTTTAAAAGTGTCGTTTAATTATATGTAGCTACTTATATACTAAAAGACTGCAATAATTATGAAAACAAAATGTTTTTTTTCGCTTTATTTTTTTTATAAAATTATTCCATAGTATCGGCTATGCAGGAATTTTGTGCATCAATAAAACAAAAAATAAATTATTTTTAGAATCATAATTATTACCATAATTTAGGAATTGTTCTGAAATAACTTGACGCTTTCAACTTGGTCTTTTGCATTTTATCTTCTTTGTAAAACGCTTCAAATAGCTCGCTATTATTAGTTTTTACAAATTGCTAAAAAGCAATACACCTGCCTTGAAAACTGTCAATTTATTCCATCACAATCCCTTAGTATAAACAATAAAAATACAACAACACAACACAATAACTAATATAAAAAACAACTAACAACAGTCAAAAACATGAAACAAAAAGTATGGATATTACTAATATTCCTTTTATTTGGAGGATGGGAGGCGCATGCCCAAGAATCAAGTAAACGTAACTATACGACACAACGAGTTGGCGATAAAATTCCGCAAATTGATGGAAACTTGGACGATGCTTGCTGGCAAACGGCTCGCTGGGAAGGTGATTTTATACAACACGAACCTTTTGAGGGCAAACAACCATCACAGCAAACATCTTTTGCAATATGCTACGATGACGAATATTTGTATGTCGCCATAAAAGCCTTTGATACAAGCATCGATAGTATCGAAAAACGGATGACAAGGCGTGATGAAATTGATGGCGAAGAGATAGGTGTTCAATTTGATAGTTACCATGATTTACGTACTGCATTTGTATTTAATGTGAGTGCAGGAGGGGTCAAAGAAGAATATTTGATGTCAAACGATGGAGAGACACGTGATAAATCGTGGGATCCGATTTGGTGGGTGAAAACCGAAATAAACAGCAAAGGTTGGTTTGCCGAAATGAAAATTCCGCTTACGCAGCTTCGTTTTGTACAGGCGGAAAAACAAATTTGGGGCTTGCAAGTAACCCGACGCTTATTTCGTAAAAGTGAGTACTCTATTTGGCAGCCTATACCTCGTGAAAACTCCGGCTGGGTACATAATATCGGCGAACTATCAGGCTTAAATAATATTAATCCTCAAAAAATATTAGACATAACCCCTTACTTTATTTCTAGTGCCGAAGCATACCGAGCCGAGGAAGGAAACCCGTATGCCACAGGGCGTGATTACAATTTGAATGGAGGAGTGGATGGAAAAATAGGATTAACTAATAATTTCACTTTAGATTTTACACTTAATCCTGATTTTGGACAAGTAGAAGCCGATCCGTCGGAAGTGAATTTGACTGCTTATGAGTCTTTTTTTGATGAAAAACGTCCTTTCTTTATCGAAGGTCGTAACATTTTGAGTTTTCCTGTTATGTTTGGAGATGGCGACATGGCTAGCGAAAACTTGTTCTACACCCGACGTATTGGACGCAGACCGCATTATTATCCCGAGCTAGCAGATGGCGAATATGCGGATGTTCCTGGTTTTACAAGCATTCTGGCAGCAGCCAAAATTACAGGAAAAACAGCCGATGGTTGGTCTATTGGCGTACTGGAAAGTGTGGGAGCAGAGGAAGTGGCCGAAATAGACAACCAAGGAACGCTTCGTGAGGAAACGGTAGAGCCAATGACGAATTACTTTGTCGCACGTGTACAAAAAGACATGAATGAAGGCAACTCCATTGTTGGTGGTCTGCTTACTTCGACTAACAGAAAAATAGAAACCGAATATTTAAACTTTATGCATACCGATGCTTATTCGGGTGGGCTTGATTTTACGCAATATTTCAAAGAAAAAAACTATGTACTGAAGATGAATGCCATGTTTAGCAATGTGCAAGGCGATTCGATTTCGATGATTGAAACACAACTATCATCGAGACGTTACTACCAACGTCCCGACAACGATTATGTAGAGATAGATTCATCTTTGCGGTCTTTTTCGGGGTATTCGAGTAATATTCAATTTGGTAAAGTAGGCGGGAAGCTAAACTTTATTGCAGCTTTGATATTCAAATCACCTAGTTTTGAGATAAATGATTTAGGTTTTTTGCCTCGTACGGATGAAATTTCTGAAATTATTTGGGTTGGTTATAATATTTATGAGCCGTTTAGTATTTTTAGATATTTACGTGTGAGTATGGCACAATGGTCGGGCTGGGATTTTGGCGGAACGAATATGCATAATGGTACAAACCTGAATGTAAATACACAATTTACGAATTACTGGAATTTGGCTTTTGGTGCAAATCTCGAAAGCGAAAATGTATCCAATGGCTTGTTACGTGGTGGTCCTTCGATGAAAACTCCTGGATCGAGTAATGCGTGGTTTTGGTTAGGCACAAACGATCAACACAAATTTCGATTTTCCATAAATGGAAGTATTGCCAAAGGAATGGACGATAATTATTTGCGGCGCAGTTTTAATTTTGGACTAACTTACCGACCATTAAACACCCTGAAAATAACCTTATATCCTGATTATGGTGTAACCCAGCAAAGCTTACAGTACGTTAGTGAGCAGACTTATAACGACGATTCACGCTACATATTTGCGACACTCGACCAAACAATAATGGGGGTTTCGTTGCGCATCAATTATAACATAACACCAGATTTGTCTATCGAATACTGGGGACGACCATTTATAGCCGCAGGAGCTTATTCTGATTATAAGGTAATTACCAATCCATTGGCAAGTAATCTCGCTGACAGATACCAAGAATTGAGTACCGATCAGATACAGTATGATGCCGATAATTTGCTGTATTTTGTTGATGAAAATAAGGATGGAACAAGCGATTATGTGTTGGATTATCCTGATTTTAATTTTAAAGAATTTTTGTCAAATTTGGTGGTTCGATGGGAGTATGTCCCAGGATCTACGGTATATTTGGTGTGGTCGCAAAGCCGAAGCCATTATTTAGCCGATGGAGCATTCAACGTAGGATCGGATATGAATGATTTGTTTTATAGCTTTCCACATAGCATTTTTATGCTGAAATTTTCGTATCGGATAGCTTTATAAAGAAATACGATTAGTTATTGAAAGACGCTCAAATTGTTCGTTATACTGAATTGCTGTTATAATTGTGATTTAGAAAATGAATTATTTTTTATTTGTTTTTATTCATAAAATTCTTGCATAGCCTGTGTTATGGAATAATTTTATGAGTAAAAACAGATAGAAAAGAAACGTTTTAAATTCATAATTATGATAGCATTTCAGTATAGATAGACATTTGATCGTCTTTTTTTTATTCTTTCTAAATAGAGTTGAGTGCACTATAAATAGGAATAGCGTACAGAAAGAAACGCAGATAACGTGTGAGTCCGTAGTATAAGAAAGAACGAAACGGATAATTAACCATGCCAGCAATAAGGCTAATGGTAGCAAAAGGTAAAGGGAACAAAGCTGCCATAATAATGACTACGCCCCCCCACTTTTTAATCAAATGGAAATTATCTTTGTGCCTACTACGGATGTAATTGTCGATACGAGGAAAGTGCCGAATTCGTTTGCCTAATTTGTAAGCAGTAATACCACCAAGATACGAAATAGTTGCCAGCAGAGTTACCACCAAATATGGATAATCGGCATATTTACCCCAAATGATAAAAATATCGGGCGGAATCATTCCCAAAATACTTTCGGTAAGATAAAAGAATAAATATACCCAAATAGGGTTTAGCTCGTTTACTTGTGATTGAAGCGTTTTTTGTAGCTCACGTAGATCTACAAACCAATCAACAATAAAAATAATGGCAACAAAAGCGGCTAAAATAAGAAATAGCGTTGCTAAATTCTTTAGTAAAAAGGGATATAAACCAGAGCGTTGGTAATATTTGTGGTAACGATGTATTTTCTGAATAAAGTTTCGTTTCTGTTTTTTCATTCGCTTTCTGATTATTTTTTGTGTGGCACACAAAGGTATACTAAATTGTGGTAATAATTATGAAAACAAAATTGGTATTTATTGTCAATAAAATCAGGTTTACTTTAAATTAATACTATCACTCGTAACATAAGGAATAGTAAGAAAAAAAGACGCTCCCTCTCCTTGTTCCGATTGCACTGTAATCTTTCCACCTAAAAGCCCTGCATACTCTTGCGCAATAGACAATCCCAGTCCAAGCCCTCCTATTTGTCGAGAGACTCCTTTTTCTGCTTGCGAAAATCGCTTGAATATCAGTTTGTGCTTACTGGCAGGAATCCCTTTTCCAGTATCTTTGACATGAAAGATGATGGAGAGCGGTTTGTTGCCTCCTT
>JAOZTL010000324.1 GCA_029942205.1 Bacteroidales bacterium
GACAAGTCAATATTTACGACTGCATTAATTCCTCTATTCAAATATAAATATTCTTGTTTTTCTTCAGCACTCTTTTGTTTCAATTGTTCCGAAATTCCAACAATGGCTGAATACGTTGCTCCACTTTTGCGTATTTTCATAAGTTATTGTATTTTAAGACCGAAGATCTTTGTTTCTGCTCTGTCAAATTATTATTCGTTGTTTTTTGATATAGATATTAAGATGAAAGATGTTGGCATAAAGAAAAAACATAACAGGTTTTATATAATTTCAGACTTCGCCTGTTCTTCAGTTACTTTTAATTCAAGATCAATTGTATTTATTTATTTTTGACAAATATACATTTTTCTGTCAAAGAAAACAAAAAACACACAGAGGGTATTAGTGGCGATAGCAAGATCTCAAATTGTCCATAGATCATCGAATGTTTTCTAATTCTCCAAACCTAACAGGTTTTACCAATCGCAGCCCATTCAGCAAATAATAAAGCCACAAGTTGAAGTCTTTTAAACCTTCTCTTTAATGACATAAATGCCTATTACGTTTACATTATTTTCTATCAACAAACAATAAGAGAATAAACCGAAATCATAATAATTGTAAGATCAGTAGACCTTTGCTATCTTTACTTATCCGTTATTTAATATCCTATTATAAAAAAACAGCGTACAAAAAAAAAGATCTGATAATCAATATATTAGGAATAATTTAAGAAAAAAGAATAGTTTTTTTTTATTCCATCAAATAATTTAGCTATGTTTGCATGTTCTTTTCTTATAATTAATTATTCTAAAATTTATGTTTTATAACTTTCTCCAAAATTATAAACTTCTATTTATTTCCATACTCATAGGAGTGTTTAGTTTTTCGTGTACCGATTCCATAAAGCTCGATTTGTCGCATTTGCCTACGCAGTTGGTTGTCAATTCGGTGATTAATCCAGATAGCACCATACGGGTATACCTCAGCCAAACACAAGACTTTGCAAGCCCTACCTCGATTCATAAATACCCGAATGCCTCGATTCAATTGTTTGAAGATGGGGCTCTCGTAGGATACCTGACCGAGCAGGATAGTTTTTATTCCATGGATTATCATCCCCAGATAAACAAGGAATATGCCCTAGAGATAGATGCGGAAGGATTTGAAACGGTATATGCCAAAACCCGTATTCCTGCTCGTAGCTCTATCTCCGATTCATACTACCTGTTTAAGTATCGATATGACGACAGAGAATCTAGTGATTTTACATTTTGCGAAATCACACTAAACGACCCTGCACAAATCGAAAATTTTTATGAAATAGAAGTATACAAAGTAAATAATTATACATGGTTCTCATCTCGTTATGATACCTCCGAAGTTTATAATTTACAGACAAATGATCCTGCCGTTTTAGCCGAAGGTTTATCGAGCTATGAGCCGTCTGTGCTCTTGTTTTCCGATCAGTTATTGGATGGCAAAGCATACCAGTTCTCTTTTGAATTTTCGAGATTTAATGCAACTAGTATCAATCTTGAATACCTTACAGATAGTCTTGATTTGGTTCTGAATTTACGTAACCTGAGCGAGGAGTATTATTCTTTCCGAAAAAGCTGGATCAAGCATTAGTACAACCAAGGCTTGCATGAGCTGAGGAGTGTACACGAAATTACGACCTACATGTTTTCGGGCGAACCCGAAAGGCTGTATTCCAATGTAGAGAATGGTTTGGGGATATTCATTGCTTACTCTACAACCATAGAAATTGTACCAAGAAAAAGGGAGAAGATCTTTTTTGATGGGACTGACGCACGGAAGTACCCCTATCCAAACCTTTCCCCTAAAAAAGGGAAAGGCTTTTACTTGTGAGGTCTATGCTAATATAAAATTTTATTTTTTGCTAAATAAAGGTCTTCGACTCCGATGCCGCTGATCGTAGTTTTTAACTACGATCTCAATATTCTGACTATAAATAAATGTAAAAACTTACTATAATCTAATTAACGAAATGAAAAAAATAAAAACATTAGACATCTTCTTATTATTTGTTGCACTTGCATCACAAACGTATGCACAGCACGCAATACTGTTTTCAGGTGGCAAATATTATCCATCCCGAAAGGGAAGTACTTATTTGAGTGAGCATTCTATTTTGCAGTTGGGCTACCAATACTCCACCAAAGAACAGTTAAGCATACAAGCAAGCTTTGGAGGAAATTTATTGGAAAGAAATACAGACTACTCCATGATCAGTGAGTCAGGTCTTTCAGAATTTGAACGTTTGTTTTTATTAAACAAAGAGCCTTCAATACGGTATACTTCTCTTTTTTCCGAGTTAGAGGTGGGTAAGTATTGGCGCACAGAGGCTGTGATTCAGCCTTTTGCTTTCACAGGAGTTTCTTGGAATTATATTTATCATTCGTACTCCGATGTACCTCATCTTTCGAGTTCATCTATTACGTTTGACCAAATAGATGAAAGAAAACATCTATTTGCATATCACTTATCTGTGGGGACATACCTAAAAATAACGGATCACTTCAAGATTCAGCTATCTACCGACTATGCTCTCTTTTATAAGAACAAAGTAGGAGTGCAGCAATTGCAATTAAATACGTATAGCTTACAAGTAGGTATTGTGCTTGGACTGTAAGGTCTTTGAGCTTTTTTTGATGTTGCCCAAGATATTTGATCGTCCGAAGGTCATTGAATCGTTTGGTTTAAATAGTTTGACGCTTAAATGTCCTACGGACGATTTGCGGTCTTTTTCTGACGGTCTTCGACCTTATGAGCAAAAATAATAAAACAGACGAAGTCTGTGTTTTTCACATTTATATTTAACAACACATGAACATCAAACAAAATATCCTTATCGTTTTTCTGCTTTTTTATAGCTCCTTGTTATTCTCACAAAAAGTGGTAGTGAGTGGTTTTGTCAAAGACCAAGCAACAGGCGAAGTACTGGTAGGAGCATCGGTCTATATTTCCCATACGAACAAAGGTACATTTACGAACCAGTATGGGTTTTATAGTTTAGAAATCAATCACACCAATGTTTTTTCCTTATCCGCATCTTTTACGGGCTACAAGGCAGCCACCAAGCCTGTTAGTAGCGAGCAAAAAACGGTAAACTTCTTTTTAGCAGCAGGAGTAGAAATAGACGAAATTAATGTTTCGGCTCATCCAGTGAGGCAAAATGATTTAGGCACAAGCTACATACCGATCAAGCAAATACAGGCACTGCCCGCACTGGTGGGCGAAGTGGATATATTGAAAGCCTATCAACTGATGCCAGGCATACAGCGAGGTACGGAGGGCACTAGTGGTATTTATGTGCGAGGTGGTAGCCCCGATCAGAATTTAATACTGCTGGATGATGTCCCGCTGTATTATGTCAATCATGCTGGGGGCTTTTTCTCTATCTTTGATGAGAACTCGGTCAATAGTATTTTGTTAATCAAGGGAGGTTTCCCGGCACGTTATGGCGGTAGGCTATCGTCGGTGGTGGATATTAAACTGAAAGAAGGAAATAAAAAAGACTATAAAGGCATATTTACGCTTGGTTTGATTTCAACAAAATTAAGCTTCGAAGGACCTATACAGAAAGACAAATCGTCGTTCATCGTTTCGGTCAGACGAAATAATCTGGATTTATTATCTCGTGCCCTGCTGGCAGTCCAAAGCAATGGAACAACTGCTGGCTACACCTTTTATGATGTCAATGTGAAACTGAACCAAAAGATAAACGAAAAAGCACACCTTTATTACAGTTTCTATTATGGCGATGATATTATGTTTTTCGCACAAGAAGGGCAAGTATTCAACGACTACGCAAACCCGTCTACAACCGAAAATAATTGGACGAACAAGTGGGGGAATATGCTCCACAACTTACGGTTTCATTATGTTATTCAGCCAAAATTATTTGCCAACGTAAGCCTTTCGTATACCAAATACCGATATAAATACGACAACAACATACGCACAACAACCAGTACCAATAATGTTTCTTTGGATCAGACACAGCATTTCGATAATGGCTTGAATGACCTGATAGTGAAAACAAATTTTGATTTTTTTGCTACGAATAATTATCAGCTAAAGTTTGGGATCGTCGGGATTAGCCATTCGTTTAATCCCGGGCAGTTTGTTTATACAGATAAAATAAATGGAGGAGAGCTAGCTCTTTTCCTACAAGATAAAATGAGTACCTACGAAGCAAACACTTACCTAGAAAATCAACTGAAACTAAGCAAGCGGTTGCATGTGAATCTAGGGATTCATTATTCCCATTATTTTACAGAAAGTAAGCAATTTCAATCGCTTGAGCCTCGCTTGAATATTAAGCTCACGGCAGCTAAAAGTACGTGGCTCGATTTCTCGTACACACAAATGAAACAATACATTCATTTGCTCTCCAACTTGGCTATTGGCATGCCTTATAACGTATGGCTGCCTTCTACCAAAGATATAAAACCCCAAAATGCACAACAAGTATCCTTAGGTATCAAGCAGGGGCTTTGGGGCGATTTAGTCTCTTTATCGATCGAAACATATTACAAACAAATGACGAATTTGGTGGATTTCAAAGAAGGTGCATCCTTCACCACTGGTGCCA
>JAOZTL010000325.1:0-3033 GCA_029942205.1 Bacteroidales bacterium
CAAATAAAACGTTGATTCGGCTTCTGCTCGTGATTGACGTTGTTTTTTTTGAAAAAGTTCTTGCTCTTCATTTAATTCAAAATTCATTTTAGGGATTTTTAAAATTTGATTAAGGAACATAAATTAAATAAGCTATAATAGTTAGGCGAACTTGATTTGTTCTTTAACGACTTAGAAAACATGCTAATAGCACCGCTATTAAAGATTTTTTTTAAGGAAGTTAAAGGTCATAAGAATGAGTATAACTGTTACTTGTTATTTAATTTGCGTTCCTAAGGTCTTCGACCAATTTTCTGTAAGTTTAAGCAAAATGTTTCAGCTTTCCAAAAAAAATATCATTGAATCGTTAAGTAGGGCTTTATCTTTTGAAAGACTGTTTCTGTTACTAGTTCTTTTATTTTTAACACCTCCAAGTTGGTATACGATCCGTGCTTGTTCCGATAGTTTAGAATTGCTTTTGTGTCTTCGTAGTTTAAATACGGATGTTTCAGTAATTCTTTAAATTCAGCAAAATTGATCCGAATAGGTTTTATTAGCTTAGAATTTGCGACCAAGCTCGTCTGTATTTTTTCATAATTCTCGGATCTAAAGCCTTTTATTTCTAATACCTGAGATACTTTTTGATAACCGCCTAGTTTTGTTCTGTAATCGATAATCGTTTGTGCCGTATAATTGCCAATGCCTTTTATTTTAACTAAATCTTCTTTTGTACAAGAATTTAATTCGACAACAAACACCTCCACCACTATCGGTGCTAAAATGATTTCCTCGATTGCTATAAATGACTCTAATTCATTGTATTTAGTTTCGCTAACGACATAAACTTTCTTAAAATCTGCTTTCTCTCTAAAGCGAGCTCCTTGTTCTCGATAGCTACAAATAGCCGAGCTTTGCTTATCACTAAAGCCCAGTAGCATCAATTGCTCGTGTGTTACCGTATTGGGGTCAAACTCAAAATACTGAATTTGTTTTTTCTCGGGATAATTATTTTTATACTCTTGTGCATACTGGCTTTCGGCAGGTAAGTCAATGTAGGGCTTTAGATGCTGAAACTGGCGTGTACGAATACCATAGATTTTACGAAAGTCTTCTTTATCATAAAAACGACCACCTTTTGTCAAATAATTCTGAATGGTGCGAATTTGTTTTTCGGTCAGTCCTAATTTTATCCAATTTTCGGCACTGATCGTGTTCGGATTAAAGCGAAACAAGTCGAGCGTATCGTAACGTGCATCGATGTATTTGTCTAATCGATTCTGATACGGCTCTTCTTCTAACGGTATTAGCCCACTCAAAAATTCATCTATTTCCTTTTCGTGTGCCGTTAGGTCATATACGGGGCTAGGGTAATATTCTCGAATTAGGAAAGGCGCAATAGCCAATCCTACTATCAAGATTATTAATACAATTATCCCTCTTTTTTCTTGTTTTGTCCATGTTAGATAATCAATCAACAAAAACCGTAGCATACATTCAATTATTTAGCATAAGAAAACTAGAGATTAAGCAAACCAATTCCGTTCATAAAAACAATGGCAATAGCGATTGGTGCAATAAATTTAATGATAAACATAAATATTCCCATCAAAGGTAATTTCAATGCTCCTTGGTTCGATAATTCGTCGCTCACTTTGTCTTTACCTAAATACCAGCCCACAAATACAACAATCAATAAACCACCCAATGGTAACATGATATTAGCGGAAGTGAAATCTAAAATTTCAAAGAAGTTTTTATCAAAAAGCGTATAATCTTTTAGTGGTCCTAACGAAAGCGTGGCAAATACGCCAATAAAAGCAATGGAAACACTTGCAAGTACAGTTGCTTTTTTTCGAGACATTTTCAATTCTTCGGAAAAATAAGCGACCACCACTTCTAATACCGAAATGGTAGACGTTAGAGCTGCCACAGATAGTAATAAAAAGAATAGTAAGGCGAATATGTAGCCTCCTGTCATTTGCGAAAATAAATTAGGCAAAACAATAAATACAAGACCTGTACCTGCATCTGGCTGAATTCCAAAAGCAAAAACAGCTGGGAAAATTGCAACTCCCGACAAAATAGCAATAAATGTATCGGCCAGCGAAACGCTAATGGCCGTTGAGCCTAAGTTATTGTCCTTCCGAATATAAGAGCCATAAGTAATCAATGTTCCCATACCGATACTTAGAGAGAAAAATGCTTGTCCTAATGCTTCAAGGACAACATCGGCAGTGATTTTGGAGAAATCGGGTTTAAATAAAAATGTTAATCCATCCATCGAATTGGGAAGGGTAAGTGCTCGAATGTCCAGAATGATAATAATCACCAAAAGCAGTGGCATTAATATTTTGGTGTACTTTTCGATTCCGTTTTTCACGCCAGCCATCACGATCCAGCCTGTCAGCAACATGAATATCAATTGCCAAATACTTGGCATATACGAACTTGCCAAAAAAGTATCATAAACTTGCGTCAATTCAACTTGCGTTTTGCCAGAGAATGCATCGGTTATCGATAGATATAAGTACTGAAGTGTCCAGCCGGCAATGGTGCTATAAAATGCCAAAATCATAAATGCAGCTATTACACCCATAAAACCAACCAAATACCAAGGTTTGCCTGGTGCCAATTTCTTAAATGACCCAAAAGCGTTTAATTGTGCTCGCCTACCGATGGTTAGTTCCGACATCATCACTGGAATGCCAATAACAAATATAAAAGCTAGATAAAGAATCAAAAATGCTCCTCCTCCATTTTCTCCTGCTATATAAGGAAAACGCCAAATATTGCCTAATCCTATTGCTGAGCCTGCTGCGGCTGCGATTATTCCAAATTTACTCGAAAAACTGTCTCTGGATGGTAAATTTCCTCCTGCCATTTTATTTCTTTTTTTAGGTCTTCGACCTTTTTGATGTTGCTTACGCACTAACAATTCATGCTTTTTAGGACACAAAACTATTACAATTAATAACTTATACTGAAAATAAAGGTGAGCACTTCGACCTTTTTGATGTTGCTTACGCACTAACAATTCATGCTTTTTAGGACACA
>JAOZTL010000325.1:3133-4597 GCA_029942205.1 Bacteroidales bacterium
TATACTGAAAATAAAGGTGAGCACTTCGACCTTTTTGATGTTGCTTACGCACTAATGCTTCGTGCTTTTTATGACACAAAACTATTACAATTAATAATTTATACTAAAAATAAAGGTGAGCACTTCGTGCTATTTAATGTTGCTTACGATTAATTTGATCCACTTACTCTCCTAATAAATATTTCGTGCTTTTTATTGTTCTCTCAGACTTCGCTGTTTTGATATTTATTCTTGGACATTTTTCGACAAATTATCAATATAAATCAATAAGTTACACCTAAATACGTACAATTATGTAAATTCTGACGATTCTACACTTCGTTAAATTTATAATTGACAATAAATAATTGATAATTATTTTACTGATAAACAGTAGCTTGCGAGTGCGAATATCCAAATAAATATTTATTACTTATCAATATGGCTACTAGGTGATTACAGAAAAACTTAACGAACTATTGGACGATTCAACAAGAGATACAATTGCGTAAGCAACATCAAATAGCACGAAGTGCTTAGTTTGCAAACATACGTAATTGCTGCGAAAGACTTGCTTTCAGGTCTTTTCTTTCCACGATATAATCCAAGAATCCATGTTCGAGTAAAAATTCGGCACGCTGAAAGCCTTCTGGTAAATCACGACCAATGGTTTCACGAATCACACGAGGCCCGGCAAAACCAATCAATGCGCCTGGCTCGGCAATATTCACATCGCCTAGCATAGCATACGATGCCGTTACGCCGCCCGTAGTAGGGTCTAACAGCAACGAGATAAAAGGCAAACCAGCTTTGGACAATTGCCTCAATTTGGCTGATGTTTTTGCCATTTGCATCAACGAGAAAGCGGCTTCCATCATTCGTGCGCCTCCCGATTTTGAGATGATCATAAAAGGATATTTATGCTCGATACTATAATCGATTGCTCGTGCTATTTTTTCGCCAACTACCGAGCCCATAGAGCCTCCGATAAATTCAAAATTCATAGACGCAATCACCAAGTCTTGTCCATCGATTTTACCATGAACAGTAGTGATGGCATCGTTTAAGCCCGTCTTTTTCTGTACTGCCTCTAGCCTATCGGTATATTTTTTGGTATCCGTGAATGTTAATGGATCCGTGGATGATAAGGATATATTAAACTCTTGGTAAGCTTCATTATCTAACAATAACTGAAAATATTCTTTGGATGATATGCGCTCATGATGACCGCATGAATCGCAAACCCAAAGATTTTTTTTATGGTCTTCGGTCATTATGATCTGCTTACATTTCGGACATTTATACCACAGTCCTTCTTTAAATTCTTTCTTATCCTTCGTCTCGGTGTATATGCCTTTGTTTAATCGGTTAAACCATCCCATGTTTTCTGCCATTTCTTATCTTTTTTAGGTCTTCGACCTATTTAATGTTAAGGTCTTCGACCTTTTTGATGTTGCTTTTCGCAATTATCCAAAACGATTGCTA
>JAOZTL010000326.1 GCA_029942205.1 Bacteroidales bacterium
ACTGTATTTTGTTATCCAAACTGCATGATGACAGAATAAGAAGAACGAGTACTCCCAAAAAAGAAATTTTAGAAAGATTGAAACGGGGATAAATAGTCATATTCTAATTTATAAAATTTAATGGTTTAAAATTAATATTTTTTTTCAATAAAAGGTTATTTTGTTGCTAAAAAAAATGAATTGCTAAGTTTTATTATTCGATAGGTATTCGAGTAATAAAAAACAATACATTGTTTTTGTTTTTATTTGTTAATTGTTGATTTATTTTAACATGTTATTTTGTTTTTGTCTTCTAATTAATCTTATTTATTTTCTTAAATTTCAGTAATATTATGAATTATCAAATAAACAAAAAGCTAACCAAAAATATTTTTTTCATATCATACTTATTCATTCGATTTTATTAACTCTCTTTTTTATTAACAATAAGACTGTTATTAATAACTTATAGAGATAAACAATTGTAGTAAAAAAGAAGAAAAAAAGAATTTTGTTTTTTAACTAAATTATTTCATATAACATTTTACAACGAATTACTACCTGTTTCTACGTCAATAAATTCTTTCTAATGGCATTAATCCTCAGTAAGTTAAAGCTTTGCAAAATCGCATTAAACTGAATTGATTATTCTTTTTAAAAAATGAGCAGTATAGCCTTTACCTTTTTTTACTAACATTTCGGGCGTACCGTGAGCGGTGAGTTTACCTCCTTTTTTTCCTCCTTCTTCTCCAATATCGATAATGTAATCTGCCATTTTCACAACATCCATGTTGTGTTCAATCACGATGACTGTATTTCCTTTGTCTACCAAGCGATTGAGCACGTCGAGCAAAATACGAACATCTTCAAAGTGCAAGCCCGTGGTTGGTTCGTCTAAAATGTAGAGCGTTTTCCCTGTGTCTCGTTTGGATAGTTCAGCAGATAACTTTACACGTTGCGATTCTCCTCCCGAAAGTGTGGTAGATGCTTGCCCAAGTGTGATGTAGCCCAAGCCCACTTCTTTGAGTGTGCGTAGTTTCATGACAATTGCAGGAATGTTTTCAAAAAACTCAACCGCCTGATTGATACTCATATTCAAGACATCACTAATGGATTTGCCTTTGTAGCGCACTTCGAGGGTTTCTCTGTTATAACGTTTGCCGTTGCAGTCTTCGCAATGCACGTACACGTCGGGCAGAAAATTCATTTCAATCGTTCGTAGCCCTGCTCCTTTGCATGTTTCGCAGCGTCCGCCTTTAACATTAAACGAGAACCGACCAAGTTTGTAGCCTCTAATTTGCGATTCGGGTAATTTCTCAAATAACTTACGAATATCACCAAAAATTCCTGTGTACGTTACTGGATTGGAGCGTGGTGTGCGTCCTAATGGCGATTGATTTACTTCAATGACTTTATCTATCAAGTCGATTCCTTCAAACGAGTCATAAGCTAATGGTGCTTTATTGGAACGATAAAAGTACTGACTAAGAATAGGGTACAGCGTTTCATTGACCAATGTTGATTTACCACTTCCAGAAACGCCTGTAACACAAATTAATTTGCCTAATGGAAACTCGACATTAATATTTTTCAGATTATTTCCTTTTGCTCCCTTTAGCACCAAGCTTTCTCCTTTGCCTTTGCGACGTTGTTTGGGTATTTCTATTTTCTTTCGTCCCGATAAATAATCAGTTGTTAATGACTTGATTTTCATGATTTCGGTAGGCGTTCCTGCTGCCACTATTTCACCGCCATGCCTTCCTGCCAAAGGACCTATATCGATTACATAATCTGCTGATTCGATCATGTCTTGATCGTGCTCCACCACAATAATCGAATTTCCTGTATCTCGAAGATTCTGCAAGGCTTCGATCAGTTTTTGATTATCACGTTGATGCAGCCCGATGCTGGGCTCGTCCAGAATATACAGCACATTCACGAGTTGCGACCCAATTTGTGTTGCCAATCGGATACGCTGGCTTTCTCCTCCCGACAAGCTTTTGGAATTGCGACTGAGCGATAAATAATCAAGACCGACGTGCAATAAAAAATCAATGCGTGTTTGTATTTCTTTAATTATTTCATGTCCAATTGCTTTTTGTCTTTTATTTAATTTTTCATCAATCTGTCCAAACCAGTCTGCTAAGTCCTGAATGTCCATTTCTGTCAAATCGCTAATGTTTTTATCTGCTATTTTGAAATATTGAGTTTCGGGTTTTAGACGCAAACCATTACATGCAGGGCATTTTTTGTGCGAAATGTATTGTTCATGGCTACCTCCTTTTTTCCGCCCTTTTTTGTCTGTTTTCTCATTCTGATAGCGTTCCACCATTTGTATCATGCCATCAAAACTCAAATTATAATTAGACGACATACCCAGAGGTGTATTTTCGAGTTTAAATTTCTCTTTCGATCCATGCAAAATAATTTGTATTCCTTCATCAGAAATATCGTCAATGGGTGTGTCTAAAGTAAAATTACACTTTTTTGCAATAGCTTCGAGCTGCCAAAAAATAAGGTTATTTCGGTATTTTCCCAAAGGTAAGATGCCACCCTGTCGAATACTTAGCGAGTGATCGGGAATGATTTTATCCGTGTCTATTTCGGTGATTTTCCCTAAACCTTTGCAGGTAGAGCATGCGCCTTGTGGCGAATTGAACGAGAATGAATTAGGTGCAGGCTCATCATACGAAATGCCAGTTGTTGGGCACATCAAGTGGCGACTAAAGTAGCGTAATTCATCATTATCGGCATGTTGGATCAAAATTGTATTTTTGCCATTTTTCATTGCCAGAATAACGGCATCGTACAAACGCTTATCGTTGTCTTTGGACACTTTCAGTTTGTCGATCACCATTTCTATCGTATGCGTTTTGTAACGATCCACTTTCATGCCGTAAGTAATTTCTCGTAATTCGCCATCAACACGCACATGCAAGAAGCCTTTTTTTTGTATTTGATCGAATAATTCGCGATAATGCCCTTTTCTGCTTTTAACGACAGGCGCAAGAACGAGTATTTTCTGTCCATCAAATTTACCGATAATTAAATCTACAATTTCACGATCGGTGTATTGCACCATTTTCTCATTGGTGGCAGAGGAATAAGCGATGGATGCTCTGGCGAATAATAAACGAAGAAAATCGTAAATCTCGGTAATCGTGCCAACCGTCGAGCGAGGGTTTTTATTGGTTGTTTTTTGTTCGATAGAAATAACGGGGCTTAATCCCGTGATTTTATCAACATCGGGGCGTTCCATGCCGCCAAGAAACTGACGTGCATAAGCCGAAAATGTTTCGATGTATCGGCGTTGCCCTTCTGCATAAATTGTGTCAAAAGCTAAAGAGGATTTTCCGCTTCCGCTAAGCCCAGTTATCACCGTGAGCTGATTGCGAGGGATTTGCACATCAATATTCTTCAGATTATGTTCACGTGCACCAAATACTTCAATTTGCTCGTTTTTATTTGTGGTTGGTCGTTTTGTTGCCAATTTTTTGTCGTTTTTATGTTAGGTCTTTTTACCTTTTTGATGTTGCTTATGCATTTGTTGCAAAATGTTACAATCAGTTATTTATAGGAAATTAACTGGGCAATTAAAAATCTTTATTTATCGAACAATAAAAATTCGCAGAATTGCGTAAGCTCATCAAAAAAGGTCGAAAACCTAAGTCCGTAAGGATGAATCTCCCTAGACGCTGATCGTAGTTTTTAACTATAACACTGAGCACTAGTAATTTCCATACTGCTACTAAGCTAATATGCAATGATTACTATTGTTTTTAAAACTATAAATTCGTTTAATGCCTGTGGCTTGGAAGCAAATTAATTGGCTATGTATCAACGTCGATTAGCTTACAGCGTAGCATTCAGTATACAAATAGCGTGATAAATTAAATATTGACGCATTTTGATAGACGAAAGCTACCTTTATGATCGGTCGTAGTTAAAAACGACACCCAGCAGGAAAATTAAATTTGTGTAAGCAACATCAAAAAGATTGACCTATTCCTTAACAACGTCTTCCTCTATACGTAAGTTTTCGATAATAAACTCTTGTCTGTCAGGCGTGTTTTTCCCCATATAAAATTCTAGCATTTTAGACACCGAGCTGTCTCGTTTGATAAGAACAGGATCTAATCGAATTTCTTTTCCAATAAAATTCTTAAACTCGTCGGGTGAAATCTCTCCCAAGCCTTTGAATCGAGTGATTTCAGAAGTTTTACCCAAGCTTTTCATTGCTTTTTCTTTTTCTTCGTCCGAGTAGCAATAATGTGTTTTCTTTTTGTTGCGAACACGAAACAGCGGTGTTTGCAGAATGTACAAATAATTATTACGAATCACGTCGGGAAAAAATTTAAGAAAAAACGTAATCAATAATAAGCGAATATGCATACCATCCACATCGGCATCCGTAGCGATGATGATATTTTTGTAACGCAAATTTTCAATCCCGTCTTCGATATTTAATGCCGCTTGTAGCAAATTAAACTCTTCGTTTTCGTATACCACTTTTTTTGTGAGTGTGTACGTATTCAGGGGTTTTCCTTTGAGGCTAAACACGGCTTGCGTATTTACGTCTCTCGATTTGGTTATT
>JAOZTL010000327.1 GCA_029942205.1 Bacteroidales bacterium
CGATGATAAGACACAGCAAACGGATTGATAAAAATGCACATAATAGCGTGTTGGATGTCAGCCATTTTACAGTGTTTTTTTAGAGCTTCGCACCTAAAAAAAACACCACAAAACCATTGTCCCCAACCCGTTTTCGTTAAGGCAAATGCAACTACCTTATCTTTAAAATGATAAAATTTGATATTACGAATAAATATATCGTTTGTAGTAACTTGTAAATTTTTAATTTATTATTCTTGATTTTTTTTGAGTATTTCGTTGATATTTAAGACACTAAGGAAGGCAAATTAAATAACATATAATAGTTATACTCGTTCATTTGTCCTTTAACTTCCTTTAAAAAAAAACCTTTAATAGCGGTGCTATTGGTCGATTTTTTAAGTCGTTAAAGAATAAATTAAGTTAGTTTAACTATTATAGCTTATTTAATTTATGTTCCTAAGCAAAAAGTAATTATTTTAAATGATTCATTTATTTTATAAAACTAAATGCTTATTTATACTTCCTAAGCAGTGCTCGGAAAGCAGCAAATAGATGTTGCAGACCATCAAGCGTCTGCAAAATCTTGATGCGTCGGGTTATTTGGAGTATGGTAGTTGTACTATTTTTTTGCGCATGGCATATTGAGTAAGGCTTCGGGCAAGCATAAAGAGAGATAAGGCAAGCCATAGTGCATGATTTTGTAATTGATCGACGAGCAGAAAGTAGGCAGGAAAGAAAACGAACAAACTTGATAGCATGCTGTTACGCATTTGCTTAGAGGCTGTTGCGCCAATAAAAATACCATCCCACAGAAACGATCCAAAAGCAACAATCGGAAGAATTGCAACCCAGCCCAAATATGGCATGGCGGCATGGATAGTGCTTGCATTGTTCGTGAATAGTTGTAGTATTGTTTTGCCCAAAAGAAAATATCCGACTGAAAATGAAATGCCCAGCCCAATTCCCCAACGAAAAATGAGTTGTATCGTTTTGTGGAGCATCGGTTTGTTGTTTGCTCCGATGTACTTGCCTGTGAGAGCTTCGGCGGCATAAGCAAATCCATCGGTGAAAAATGCAAAGAACAAATAAAATTGCATTAATAATGTATTGACGGTAAGTATTTGGTTGCTTTGGTAGGACGATTGCGCTGTGAAGAATGATAAAACAAAAATCAATAAAAGTGTACGAATAAAAATATTAGAATTGACATAAAAGAATTCTTTCAGCTTATTGCGATCAAAAATCTTAGATAAATCCCAATGCGAGAACATTTTACGATGATACTTAAACAATAAAACAAGGGCTAATATGAATCCCAAATATTGAGCGAATACCGTCCCAAGCGCAACGCCGTCTGATTTCATGCCGAAACTAAAAACAAATAATAAATTAAAGCCAATATTTAGTCCATTGACAAGAATGGCGATAAACATGGGAATACGTGCATTTTGCATACCAATAAACCAACCAAGTATACCGTATAGCCCAATGGTAGCAGGTGCTGCATAAATCCGAATGAAAAAATATTGCAATGCCAATTGTTCTACTTCGGGGCTACCTTCGAGCAGTAAAAAACTGACACAAGCAATGGGAATTTGTAATGCGATGAGTAGCAAACCGCCAACAGTGCTGACTGTAAGCGCACGAATAAGCAAATGCGAAATCTCATCGAAGCGATTCTGCCCATAAGCCTGCGCCACAAAGCCTGTTGTTCCCATGCGCAAAAAGCCAAAGCTCCAGTAAATGAAATTAAAAATCATCCCTCCCAAAGCAATTGCTCCAATGTATATTTCCGAATCTAAATGCCCGAGTACCGCCAAATCAATTATTCCTAACAAAGGAACAGTAATGTTACTGATAATATTGGGAATGGCTAAACGAAGAATTTGTTTGTTCAATTTCTATTCTGTTTTTTTGTTCCTTAATTGGTATTAGGTATGTGATTTAGTAAATATCAATGATTCAGCAAGATCCGTAATTGTGTATTTGCTTTTCTATAAATTATTGATTGTGATAATTTGGTATAAGTGCGTAAGTTATATCAAAAAGATTGAAGACCTTAGTTAAAGAAACGCCACGAAACCCCAACTTGCAACCGAAGATTGTTGATCGGATGGTAGGCTAGGGGGTAATAATAATCCCGCATGATACTATTGACGTGTTGGTATTTGACAAAGATTATTGCCGTTTTGATAGTTGCATTTACAAAAACGTTCACGACAGGATAGTCGCCTGTTTTCAAATCATAACGATTGTAAAACATGCCCGTAGCTACTTGATAGCCTTTTGCCCAATAAGTAGTGCTGTAATATACTTCCGCTCCGAGTTGAAAAAGAAGTGCTTTGTTGAATATACTTCCTTCTAAGTAAGTGGAATGATAAACCGAAGCGAGAGGTAAATTGATGATCGAGTCGTTACTGCTTTTCTGAAGCAGCACCTTATTTACAAAATGCAAGCGTTTGAAATGAAAATCTTTGTTTACCTCCAATGTTTGTACCGTCAGTTTTTCGTCCATTTGTTTGGGAGTAGCAGTGGTGTCCATGTAAATAAACTGGTCGATGGTGGTTTGTTGCGCCGAAAGCCTGAAACTGCGACCTGGAATATGATACGACGCTTTGAGTATGGTTTGTTGGCTTGTTTCTAAGGAATTATACCAATCGAAGTGGTTCGAGTAATAGTTGGAATAAAAGAACGAAGGGCTTCGAGTTTGCTGTTCGTAACCAAATCGTAGGAAGCTGTACCGTAGAGAATCGTTGAAATTTAGCTGTGCACCTGCTTGTAATCGGCTATCGTCTTGGCGGTATCCACTCATGTATTTTTGGTAATTGGCATGCAATTGAACAAAACGGATGGGCTGTATGCGTAATTGAAAATCGGCAATCTGGTTGGTATAATTGAATTTATTGATAGTCAAAACGTAGCTTCTTAGATTGAAGAAACTTTGATTCTCAAAAAATATTCCTGCTCGTACAGCAAGTTTTAGTTTGTTGTTATCCAAA
This sequence comes from Bacteroidales bacterium, assembly GCA_029942205.1. Lineage (GTDB taxonomy): Bacteria > Bacteroidota > Bacteroidia > Bacteroidales > JAOZTL01 > JAOZTL01. The sequence continues at coordinate 2,982 of JAOZTL010000327.1, forward strand.
AGTGCAAGATGCAGTTTGTTACGAAATATGGTGTTGTTTACCGAGTCTTTTGTAGCTGTTTCGCTCCAGTTGAAAGTTGAGAAATATTCAAAATCACCATTCGTAGCTTCATCGGTGAATGTGCGATAATTGGCTTGATGCTCAATGAAATGCTCCAGTTGAAAGCGAGGTGTAAAGACAGCTTTTTTGGTAGTATCGTCAATTACGATGCTATCGGTACGTCCAAAGCGGTAGGTGTGTGCCGCATACCAGCTTCTGTTCATGTAAGTAGAGTATGCATCAACGAGTGTAACATCGATATAATCAGCCAATTCGAGTGTGTCGGTTTCGGTTCCCGCATTTTCTCTAAATTTGTATTTGTTATAAACAAAGCCAGCGTGTAATTGGTATTTGTCGCCAAGATAGCTGGCTTGTAAGTTGGTTTCGATATTTTTAGTTTGTTCGTTGGGCAGAGCACCTTCGGAAGCAATATTGCGGAAATGACCTCCCACATTAAATTTTTTGTTTACATTTTGTGTGTGCGTAACGCCAATAGCCAATTCTTCGTTTGCTTTTGAACTTCCGATATACTTAATGATAGTGTATGGTTTTTTTGTATTATAATAAGTAATATCAGATACTTTTCGGATAAATGGTCGTAAACTTTGCTCAAAAATAAAATCAGATTGAAAATCCTGTAAATTATCAATGAAATTATTTGATATACCTGTTTGTCCGTAATTTCCCAAAAAACTATTGTAGTAGCTGTGTCTATCTACAGGATTTGTTATGTGTAGATTTGTCATCATCGTATCTACTGGAGTATTTATTATTTGATGATGCTCATTGAGTAGCCAAGAGTAAATGATAGTTTTTGTCGAATCTGGCGGCGACGATGCCATTGCCGAATAATTCGCCCAAGAGAGTAAGCTTAATAGTATTGTATATTTACTGATTAATAAAATATCCTTCATTTGTTTCTAATTTCAGACATTGTCTGTCTTATTATTTTGGACTATTAATACTAAATTATTGCAGCATAAATGAGTGTTTTGCAAAAAACGTATAATGCAGAAAGTTGGATTAATAGAGACCATAAGTTCTGTTTAAAAAGGTTCATTTTGCAAATATCAGACTTGTTAGTTTTTATTAATTAACTATAAATGAGTCATTTAAAATAATTGCTTTTTGCTAAACTAAACCTGACAAGTCTTTTTGTACTGGACTCTACTGTATTTATTGCATAGTATAGTCATCTGTAAATGAGCAATTTGCTCCATGATAGGCACACATTCCTATTTCTGAAAAAGTTACGGTTTTGTCTTTACAGGTAATCAAAATTAAACATCCATAACCTCCATCAAAGTCGTAATTATCAAAAACATAAACACCGTTTATACCATAGGCAGTTGCGTATTCTTCTTCTTCGCCAATTTCTCCCGTGCAGGACTGCGAGCCTTCATTAATAGATATTTTAAATGTGAAGCTGTAGTTCGATACGTTGTTAATTTCTAAATCACCATAATCACCTGCCTTTGGCGTGTCAAAATCCTTCGTTTTTGTAAGAGTTCCATTTAAGTTGAAGCAATTGTCTGGATTATCTAATGTTA
>JAOZTL010000328.1 GCA_029942205.1 Bacteroidales bacterium
CAGGTTCTTATCGATCGACTAGAGGAACAGATACCGGGAATTAAAGAGCAGATAGAGTATTATGAAATGGGGACTGCCAAAACCATCAAACGGTATACGCTTAATCCGCATGGTACGGTGTACGGGTTTGCGCAAACTCCCGAACAGAGCTTCATGAAACGTCCGCAGCATCGTTCGGGTATTCCTGGATTGTATTTTGCCTCGGCTTGGGCTATGCCTGGTGGTGGCTTTAGTGGTGCAATGTACAGCGGTGCCATGTGTGCAGGGAAAGTACTTAAAGATCTAAGGGCTTAGACCTTGGCTTGATGTTCTTAAACATAAAGATGAAAAAGAAAAGACTAGAAATAACCGACAAGGCAATTCTGGAAACGATTCTTAAAGAATCGGAGATTTGCCGAATTGCAATGGTAGATAATGGTATGCCATACTTATTGCCGTTTAATTATGGCTACAAGAATAATTGCATCTATATCCATGCGGCTCTCACGGGCAAAAAGATGGATGTGCTGACAGTGAATCCAAACGTGTGTTTTGAGATAGAACAAAAGGCTGAGATTGTAAAACGTGATTTGGCTTGCCGATGGACAACCACCTTCCGATCTATCGTAGGCTATGGGAAGGTGGAGATAGTTACCGACTTTGAACAGAAAAATCGTGCCATGGAGATTATCATGACTCACTACGGTGCGCCTCCTGAAATCGTGCATTTTGAAGAGAAACATCTGCGTTCTGTCGTTATTCTGAAACTACCTATCGATTCTTTGACTGGAAAGCAATCCAGTAACTGGGATACGGTAGACCATGACCATCAAGCGTTTGGAAAACCTTGATGCGTCAGTTTTGGAGCAAGATCCAGATGTATTAAAATCCAGACGCATCAAGATCCTGCGGATGCTTGATGGTCTTGGATGCTTGGTGGTCTTGGATGCTTGGTGGTCTTGGATGCTTGATGGTCTTTAGTGATGGTCTTAGTTGTTTTCTTTCAAGAATCCCCATTCACGTAACATAGTATCAGCTTTGCGGGGAAAATTAGCACGTATTCCGTTTACAATGGCAGTAAGCATTTCGTGCAAATCGTCTTTTAGTTCATTTTTGCTGGATACATGCACCGATACCTCTCCTTTGGTTTCATTTTTTTGGTTGTACAAGCTCGTATATTCCTCTAGCATGTTTTCCCAGTAAGCAATATTAGCTGGTTTGTCGGTTGGGTAGTTGGTTTCTTTCAGTTTATCAATCAAGATAGAAAGCGCAATGATTTTTTTGTCGCGCCTATTGGGTAGTTTTGCTCCATTTCTGTTTCTTTCTATGCCATAAGCTGCAAGGTAAGCACTTATCTTACTTTTGTTTTCTATAAATTTGATCCAGTTCTTGACTTGTTCTGTTTTTTCGTTTATTTCCTCATCCAGCTCGCCCAAGCGTTCGCTCATTGGGTGTGCATCGGCGCTTTTCTTTTGTTTTTGAGAGAATGCTATTTTATGCTCCTCTATTTTGCTTGCCAATGTATCTGGCGTTAGCCATATTAATTTTAAGTCAGAATTTGTTTGCCATTTTTTCTCTACCGCTTTGCCTAGCAGGCTCATGCCCGAATGCGAACGAGGTATCATTGGTAGGTACCTTTTTTTTTTCTCTGTCGTTGTTGCTTTTTCGGTTACAGGCAAATTGTTGTTTGGTTCTAATGGCAAATTGGGTGTTTGGGGTGTTTCACTCATGATTTTAGTTTTTATTATTTTAATTAAAGTTAAATTAATTGCCCAAAACTATGTATTATTTTTAATATAACAAAATTATTTTAATCTATTTTTTAAATTTATATGTTACTACCAGTCTCTAATCTTATAAATAGATATGTATGCAGTTTGTGCATTTAATTTTGGATGAAACTAAAATATTTACAAAAAAAAAAATAAAAATATACATTACTGAATACAAAAAACCTCTTATCACTACACTTATCTGTGTATAATGTATTGCGACATTCGGCTACGGCAAATATTAAGAGTCCTAAACTTGTCTTGCAAGTACATCTCCGTACACATGAGGCATCCTCATGACCTTCCGTATGACATCACAAGGGCATATAGACTATGTTTTAGGGTACTAGCCGAATTTTACAAGTACTATAAACGGGGTTTATGGGGTGTTTTCGGCATGTATCATGCGCTCCAAACATGTAAAACAGTGCTTGTACCAACTTGCAGCTAGCTCTAGGGGTCGTCTAATAGTACTCAAAAAATTCGGCGGGTACGTATTAGGAACGTTTAATAGTACTCGTAGAATTCGGCGGGTAGGCATCAGGAGCGTCTAATAGTATTGGGAGAATTTGGCAGGTACGTATGTGGGTCGTTTATTAGTGCCTGCACGAGTCTGCAAGTATGCGCTAAGATTCCTGATACATTGCTTTGCGGAATACTGCAAAGGGTTTTGTGTTTTTCTACCATATAAGTATCTGCTGTATGTTGCATTTGCCAATATTGTGTTTACCCTGCAAAATCAGAGCAGTAAATAAGTTTTAAATAATACGACGATCTTAATTGAAAAATAAGAAGTTCTTAATTTCCAAAGTTGAATATATAATTTTTTACAGACAATATGGACTTCTTTCCTTATTTTGATATTAATACTAAGCCATATCAAACTGTTCCTCTATCACTTTAGGAAATTTTTGTAATACTTGACCATCTAATTCTTTGCCATTAAGCTTTTTGTTTCGCTTAACCTTGTCAGCTCCCCATGTTCCCCATTGTTTGAAGAAAAAGGCAATATTATCATTTTCGCATTGTTTTTTAATATTAACAACCCAAGCCTTATCCATTGGTCGTGCTCGGTTTCCACTTTCACCGCCAACTATTACCCAATCAATATTTGTTAGATTCATCTTGCCTAGATCTTCAAGTAGTGGTTCAACTGAAAGAAATAGTACTGTTGCGTTTAACTTACGTAGAAAATCAATTCGAGGTAAGCCCTCTTTTTGATTATCGACTGTTACTCCTAGCCAAATATTTTTAGGGATTTCCCTTTTAGAAAAATAATCGTACATTCTGTCTGCTCGCTTTGTGAGCACTTGGTAGGTATGATGCGGTGTATTTTCTATTACATCAAATATTTGATTAAGATATTCTTCAGGCATTTGCTCATGAAAAATATCACTCATCGAATTTACAAAATAAACGGTTGGTTTTTTTCTTTTAAATGGATCATTTAATCTATTTGGAACAATATTGAATTTAAACCCATTTTCGTATCCTTCCACACCCATTGCTTGTAAGCGTATTGCCATACTTTCAGCATAACAATTCTTGCAACCCGCACTAGTCTTTGAACAACCCGCTGACGGATTCCATGTTTGCTCTGTCCATTCTATTTTTGATTTTTTCATTATTTTTGCCATTTAAAGATAGTTTCCTTTTTCAATTCATCAGCAATATTCCATTTTTGACTATTACTTAGTTCTATATCATTCTCATCGAAGACTTTTATTTTTTTTAAATCATACAATTTCTTTAACTCTTGCTTAGCATGTTTTGGTAAGCAACAATTTTTGATTGTAAAATCAACAATGTCATAATTTGAAACTTCACGATCTCGAATAAACTCTTTTAGTTTTTCTCTAAAATCATCATAAAATGAAGACCCCTCATCTGAACCAAAAAGAAAATTCTGATCTTTATGTTTCACAATAACACTACTTCCGTTATCTGTATTCCGAAATGCTATTTTATTCATTAAAAGCATTCCTTTTTGATGGTTTGTCAATAAAAATAAAGAGTTTTTACTTCCTCCACCATCAAGAAGCACATCTCTAATATAGGGAATATTTATTTCATTCAATAATTTTTCTCTCATTGAAGCCATAAAGGTATGCACATTTTCATAATTAAACATCCCTTTTATTGTAAATTCTTCAATAAAAATTCGTGTTCTATGTGTTTTATCATACTCTTTTACATTTGAAAAACGATATGTATGAAATATTGGAATAAACAATAAAACCTCCGAATTGGATAAAGACATTAAAGCTTTCAAATGCTTCATTTTAACATTTGAATAAGTAAACGGGTAAAGAAAGAAAAATTTTGGAATTTCTTTTTTTTCAGGTTTCTTTATTAAATTAGGCAATAAATTCTCATATTTTTCATTTTTTATAAATATTTCAATTACATTCTTATCATATTGAAAATTAGAAACTTCTTTCTTTAAATTCTCAATATTTTCCTTGTCTTGGTCGTTAAAAAGAACGTAAACTTTTTTATTTTGTTTCTTTTGTAATTGAGGTGACGAAAGTATATAATTCAATCTCTCTAGCAAAATTAAAGGGCTACCATTTTCTTTTCCATTAGTTCCTGGACCACAGAACAAATCTGCTATAAGACAAATTCCTTTTGACATTAATAATTTCGGTAAATATCCTTCAATATACTCTTTATAAATTCTTGTTTTTGCGGCAGTTAAAGCTGTTTTTTGTTTGAAAAAATTTTTATTTCTCATTTTTATTGCTTCTTATATTTGTAGTAAAATCTTCGACATTATATCTTTCTATTAGGATTCAAAATAATCCTTT
>JAOZTL010000329.1 GCA_029942205.1 Bacteroidales bacterium
TATTCTGAATTTCCACCAGTTACGGTCATGTTTGTTTTAGTATTGGCATTTGTTAGCACTTCTTTGTTTGCTTTGCTTATTTCTGAAGTTCCGCTTACAGCACCGTATTCTGCTTTTACGGCAAGTCCTATTTCTGTTATGTTTGTATTGCTTGTAATTACGGTAACTGATGAGTAATCAGTTCTTCCGCCCAAATAAGCATAAGCTACATAGTGAGTTCCATAAGTTTTAAATAAATCGGCAGCACTTATCTTAACATTATTCAAATCTGCCTTAAACTCTGGATGCAGCATTGTTTTTAGTTTTGCCAAATTGTTTTTTGTTTCGAGAGAAATTCGCCATTTTGTATTTGCATCCATATAAGTATAGAAAAAACGTTGTTCTGTATTCGAAGAACTTTTTGTGTATGAAGCATTTACCGAGCCTGAAAAAAACATTGCATTCACTTCCATACCTGCTGCTACGGATAAGCTTTGTGCATAATCTCTAATGCTTTCGCCCGAAACTTCTTTTTTAATATGTTTGGATATATTTTTGAAAAGTACGCCACTAGGTACAGTGTATCCGTAATTTCCTTCTTTAAAATTTGAAAAAGTAAATAAACAATGATCTTTTACACTAGTTTGATCTGCATATTTTCCAAAGACATTATATCCATAGCCAATTACATCTAATCCTGGTATTTCTTTTTGAGCAAATAAATTTCCCGAAATGAAAATAAAAATCAATATTGTTAATGATAAATTTTTCATAATTATTATTTTGTTTGTTATTAATGCGATAAGACTATTTTACTTTACTGTTTGAAATCAACTTCTAAGATCGGTATTTTTATTTTCTAAATCTAATTTAAGCTTTATAAAATAATGTGTTTTATAACTCAACACTTCGTTAAATTGTGAATTATGAAAGATAAATTACAAATTAAAAAGCAGATTTTCAGCGACTTATCTTGAGCAAATAATGCTTTTCAATTTTCTGTAAATCAAATATTTGTTTATTTCTAATCTACTGATTAAATGATTTTTGTATAAATACGTAAGCAACATTAAAAAGATCAAGACCTTACATTTCTCGTGGCAAAACCGCTCGTATGGTGCGTTTCGTCGTATTCTGTTGTTTATAGCTTTTTAGGAGCATTGCTTTTGTTTGTAATTTTCCTGTTCGCTGTTGGTGATGGATTAAGTTTGCAATTTCGTCTATTTGGTAAGCATTAGGCTGTGATTGCTTCAAAGTACCACAATGCACCGTGTTTTCTTTGGTCGATTTGGTCGCCATTCCTTGCACTACTCCATTTTCGATATGCAATGGAGCTTTGTCGGCACCTGTCAAGAAAATGAAATTGTTTTGTTCGTATTGCTCCTCCAAACTGTTGAATCCATCCGCCATTAGTACCAAATAATATTCACCAGTGATGTTTGGCATTTCGTAATCAAACTCAAAATCATAGTCGTAGCCAGTTTCGCCAGCAACGGCTCTCGCTACTGAATATCCTGGTTTTACATCCACGTGATTCCACCAATTAAATATGCCGTATTCACGGCTAGTGGTGCTTACATCTGCAAAATCACCGTTTGCACCCATTACACCAATGTCGTCGGAGTAATAATCATAAACAATAATTCCAAAATCATTCTCTGGGTCAAAAGCATTGTAATAGTAATAAATAATGTTCCAGTCCTCGGAAGCATGAATGGTCTCGTTGCCTTTGTTAAACACGTTATAGGTCAATCGACGATTGCGTCCACTTAGCAATTCGTCGGTAAATCGTACAGTAATAAAGTCTTTTCCTGCTACTTGAAAGTTTGGGTTAATGATTTCTTCATTCACCATACCATCTGTCAAGCCGCCTTTATCGCCTTCAATTACATAAGCTGAGTAGCAAAATTCGCTAATGAAAAAGTCATAATCTATCCAAGCAAAACCTTTATCGCCCCAGTCCGTTCCCCACGAATTGACGATACGGAAAGCTCCATTCGTTCCTTTATCATCATCATAGCCCACCAAGCACATGGCATGTCGAGCGTGTGTGCCGTCGTTGGTGGTGTAATCATCTGAATAAAGCACTTCGACATCGTAGTTCCATGTTTGAAATGTTTTGCCTAGTTTGCAGCTAATTTGTACTGGTCGCCCCATTGCGAGATAGCTTTTCAGTGCACTAATGTCTGTATGATCGGCACGGCGGTAGTTTTCTATTTTATATTTAGCCGCTTCGTCGTTATTCCCTGGGTCTGTTCCTTGAGTACAATAGCCCAAATCGGTATATGGTGCAGAGGCCAAAGTGGCAATTCCTCTGTTTTGCATTATTTTGAATGCATTTGCAGGGACAGATCCATTACAGTCTGTTCCGCCCGACGCTTGTCGCATCGCCAAAAATAAATCTTTCGGGCTAAACACATTCGCATCGTCCTGCAAATCGGCAGGGGTTAAGTTATGTTCTCGTGCATACATAATGGTGCGAGTATTATACCCCACGCCCCATGCCGTACAAGTGCCGTATGCACCTTGCGAGCGCACGGGAGGCACATAATCGTCAAGCACTACACGTGATGAATTGGTTGGTGTCGCAATATCTTCGAGCGTAACGATCGACAAGTCTTTTGGTATACTCGGTAAGCTAGCTATTTCTTCGTCATACAAAATGCCTGTACCTAAAATATCGGTTATTTCATCAGGAATAAGATTTGTTGTCGTCGGGTCGCAAGCACCTAACGCAATGGCTACGAATGATAATAGTGCTATTATTAGTTGTTTTGTATTCATTTTATTTCGGTTTTTGTTTAAGGTGATACTGAAATTATTGTGTAAGCTACATCAATGCAGGGTCGAAGACCTTATTGTTGATAGCGAGCAGCAGTTTTTGTGTCAATAATTTCCCACAATTGATTGTTGCCTCCGTGCCATGTCCATTGTACTACGTTGCTGCCATTGTTTGTGCCAGTAGCATCCAGCACTTTGCCCGAGTAGCGGTTGATGATTTTGAATTGTCCCGCACGTATTTGTTGAATATCCCATTGTTGAGGTTTCGAGTTTCCTGCACTCCAAATTTGTACATTTGCACCTTTGTCTTTTTTGTATGTACCACAAAAGTATTTGCCATCATAGCATCCATGCACGTCCATGTTGGCTTTCGTGTGCTGAAAACGGATGTAATAATACCCATTACCTGCATCAATAAATTTTATTTTCCGATCGTTACCATCATCCAAATCCCATAATTTGATACTTGCACCATTCTGTTTTTGTGCATTGTTGGCATAGCCAGGCAAATCTAAATACTTGTTGGCGGATACACTTTTGATGTAAAAGGTATTTTCGGTTAAACTCAATTTTGTTTTAACGGTTCGCTTTTGTGCCACTCCAAATACAGCGATTAGCATGATTACTGCTAATAATGTGGTGAATTTCGTTCTCATAATTTTCTTTATTTAAGTTTTTTTTAACTATTTAATTTTTCTATTTTTTACTAAATCGTTGGAATTTATATAATTGCGTAAGATATGAGCAACATCGAATAGGTCGAAGACCTTATCTTCCTATCGGTACGAATTGTTTTACTTTATCGGCATCCGCTTTGCCTATTGCACTACCAAAGCGATAACCTACGTAGCCCATTAGCATACCATTATTCTGAATGGTCATGTTGGGAGCATTTTCTGGAGCTAAGTTTTTTAAGCCTGTGCGGTACGATACACCAAAATATGCAGCCCGAACGCCTAGCTCTAAGTTTATGTCAATGCCAATATCCAATGGTCTGATATTCACTTCGCCTTCGTTGTAACTAAGCGTATTGACATTTGTGCTTAATGTTCCATTCTCAAGCTCATTATCTTGATTACCTATAATTAAATCGAAATAAACTCCAGGACTAAAAGCCCAATACGCATTTGCACCCAGTGGCTTATGAAACGATAGCTGAAAAGGAACACTCAAAAAGTAATAAGCAAAGGAGCTGCAATTTAGGAAACTGACCTCGTCGGTGCGTAGTGGCGTTGCGCTGTACGTGCGTTTACCTATTTGTATCTCATAAGTAAGGTATGTGTTGCTTTCCATCCATTGATCTTCCGTAGTGAATGCTATGTAATAAGCTAGTGTGTTGGGTGTTAAATCTAGTTTGTCTGAAAACGATGGACTGCCTTCTTTTATCAAAAAACTTTGGTAGCCAATTGCTCCTTTAATGTTCCAGCCTTTTTTGAATGCTTCCTCGAACAGTCCTTTGCCCGTTTTTATAGGGTCTGGCTCTTGTGCTTGTGCGTTATTCGCAAAAAAGAATAATACAGAAAGTAATGCAATGTATTTCCAATTTATTTTCTTCATGTGTTTAAGTTTTGTAAGTTATTGAAATTTAATACTCTTCACTGTATGGAGCAATTAGTTGTATTTTTTATAAATCCTTTTGTGTGGGTTTTGTGTCTGTATAGTTGCACGAAAATCGGAAAGTGAAAAAATAAATGAAAATAAGGTCTTCCGAAAGTTCAATTAGTAAATGCAACACTTTATTTGCTTATTTATTAGAACGATAACACAATATATTTTTTTCTTTTTTTCAA
>JAOZTL010000330.1 GCA_029942205.1 Bacteroidales bacterium
CAATTCAGTATACAAAATTGCGTAAGCAACATCAAAAGGGTCGAAGACCTTACGTTATTGAAATTATGGACAATAATATTGATAATATTATAAAAAATGCTAAAGTAGATATTCGCTTTATCAGAGAAAAGTTAAAGCATTCTCGTACTGGAGCAAAAATATCAAGTACGTCAGGTTTTTTCTGAAATAAAAATCTGTGATAATTTTTATACAAAAGGCTCAGAACCAAGAATAATAGGGCTTTCAGGCTTGTGAGGAACAGGAAAAACTATTCTGCTTTGGTATACAGCCGAATACATGTACGAAAATATTAACAAAGAAATTTATTTATTTAAAGTAGAAGCATTACAAAATTTCAATATTCGTATTTTCGATGTTTTTGCATATTTTCGGTATCACTTAGACTATGCTTTTCGCCCGATAATATTACTTTTTGATGAAGTGCATGCTGATCCTGAATGGAGTAAATCGTTGAAAATTATTTTGATAAATTAATGACCGAAAGCAAAAAAACTATACGAATTTTTATCGCTTATTCACAGAACGATAAGGACTTATTGGCTGAGTTGAAAAAGCATTTAGAAATGCTACGACTCGGTCAGCCTATCGATGTGTGGGATGATGGGCGCATATTGCCTGGCATGGACTGGGAAAAGGCCGTGTCGGATGCGATGTACGAATCCGATTTAATTTTACTTTTGGTGAGTGTGGATTTTATTGTTTCTGAATTTTGTTATAATAAAGAATTGCGCATAGCGATGGAATTGCAGAAAATTGGGCGTGTACAAGTTATTCCGTTGATTATGCGGCATTGCTTGTGGGAAATCACGCCTGTTGGCGAGTTGCAAGTTTTGCCCGAAAAAGGCATTCCTGTAACCGATAATCACTGGCAATCGACTGATGAGGCTTTTACCGAGATAATTAGAGATTTAGATAAAAGCCTTCGTCGGATTATCGAAAATAGAAAAATGAAAGCAGAGCAGGCTATTGTTGCTGATCGATTAATGAAAGAAAAACAGTTATTTTATGAAAAAATACATTTAGCCGAGCAATTTTTTGTAAAAGGAAATTATACGGATGCAGTACATAAATACCGAGAAGCGAGTACTTTTTATCGAACTGGTTTTATGTCATCATTAGAGCAATTGAGTAACAAAATAGCCTTATGTGAACAAAAAATAGCGAAATCGAAACCAGCGAAACCTCTTGTGTCAAAAGAAAAGCGAGTAGTGTCGGTAACACAAGAAATAACGAAAAAACCGTTTTCGCCGCAACACGTACTAGGGCAATCACTTGCAGAGAAAAATAAAAAAAGAAAGAAAAATAATTCTAAGCGGCAGATTGTGTTTATGTTTAGTGTAATTGTGTTTGTTTTTGTGGGTTTTATTATTTGGCAGATTTTTATCAATCGTGAGTCAAATGAAAAACAATCGCATAAATTGAATACAAAAACAGAAATTATTGAAATTGATAAAAAAGTAAAGAAAAATAAAGGTCAAGTATTCATTGAAAAAATAAAAAGAAAAGAACAGAAAGCACGCATTTTTATGCAAAAAGGAGATTATGAAAATGCGGTAAAATTGCCATTATCATTACTTTCTGAACGTGCAAAACGACAATCCGACACCTTGTTTCATACGCAAGTAAACGAATTTATAATTCGATTTTCGGAAGAATTGTACAACAATATTCAATCGAAAATACGAGTATATACACAACAAAAAGAGTATAAAATTACCAAACATCGGTATTTTGAAACGCAATTGGCTCTATTGTTAAAAGTAGATTATCTTGCTTCAAAACGAATGTTATTTGTCGGGTTATACAAAAAAATAAATGACTTGTATGTCGATCATTATATTCGATATGCAAATGGCTTAGTTCGTAGTAATCAGTTAGATGAAGCAGTTAAAAACTTAGATTATGTAGCTACGAAAATGAAATATTCAACAAGTGAGCAACAAAGAAAATTGACAGTGAAAAAAAATGAAATTGAAAGATTAAGAAATATTTTGCAAAATTTCTAATAATTTTTAGTAAATTTGCTATCCCTCTCAAACCAAAAATGAACAGAATGGGCAAAGACGAAAATCGATTAAACTTATACTTTCTCTATGATGAAGCAGACACGAAATTTGCTTTGTCCATCGAAAAATATTTAATCCCTGTACAGCGTAAATATTTAATGCATATTTTACGTAAAGATGATATAATTGCAGGAAGAGATAGAAAAGAGCCTATTTCATCGAATATGGATACTGCACACATAATTGTGGTATTGGTGAGTGCCGATTTTTTAGCAAGTGATTTGTATACGAATGAATTACAAAAAGCAATGCAACGTTATCGTAGTAATGAGGCATTTCTTATTCCTGTATTGATTAAAAATTGCTACTACCAACTATGCGAATTTTCAAAACTATGGATGTTGCCAGAAAACAATGTGCCTGTTGAGAGTTGGACAATCGCATCCAATGCTTATACTGAAGTAGCGATGGGAATCGAAAAAGTTGTAAAATTTATTTTGACAAGTGATCGCTCTGTTTTGAAAATAGGAAATCAAAAACAAACGACTATTTCGTATAATGTTAATGCGAATATTGATAGGATTGAGATGCTAATTTTAAACAATGAATTGAATTTAGCCGTTAGTGAATTAGAACGAGAAGGCATGGACGCTAATTCTGAAATATTACAGAAACTACAACATTTGATTGATCTTCAAGCCGATGAAACTAATTATGCCGATAGTTCTATGGTATTAAAAGTAGTGAATGAATTACGTTGGAAAATCATCAAATTGGTATATGAAAAATACGGAAAATAGTTTGATTTTCTGTAAAATAAAAACATTATAGTTGTTATAATAGCTTGAGTTTCTGTATATATTTGAGTTGTATTGATAATTTATAGAAAATTGTCTAAAAATAAATATTAAAACAGACGAAGTCTGAATATTGATAAAAACTAAAACATTATTTATTAAAAATTAAACGTATGAAAGTCGATGTTTTATTAGGTCTTCAATGGGGAGACGAAGGAAAAGGAAAAATCGTAGACGTATTAGCACCTAATTATGACATAATTGCGCGATTTCAAGGAGGTCCAAATGCGGGGCATTCTTTGGAGTTTAATAATGTGAAGCATGTGCTGCATTCTATTCCGTCAGGTATTTTTCATGCCGAGAAAATTAATATTATTGGCAATGGAGTGGTGATAGATCCTGTTATTTTTAAAAATGAGATAGAAGGATTAAGAAAATTAGGTTTGAATGTAAGTAAAAATTTACTTATATCAAAAAAAGCTCACCTTATTTTACCCACACACCAGCGATTAGATGCCGCATCGGAAGCAGCCAAAGGTGTTAGTAAAATCGGTTCTACCCTAAAAGGAATAGGCCCTACGTATATGGACAAAACAGGACGAAATGGCTTGCGTGTAGGAGATATTCATGTCAATTTTAATGAAAAGTATGAAATTCTTTCAGCAAAACATAAAATGATGTTGAAAAAGAATTATGACTTTGATTATGATATTTCTGATTATGAGCAAGAATGGTTTGAAGGGATTGAGTTAATAAAATCGTTTATGCTAATTGATAGCGAAAAAATAATAAATGAATTTATAAAAGATAATAAAAAAATATTGGCAGAAGGAGCACAAGGAACATTACTTGATATTGATTTTGGAACGTATCCATTCGTTACTTCATCGAATACGGTGAGTGCAGGAGCTTGCATTGGCTTAGGCATTGCGCCATCCAAAATAGGTGAAGTTTATGGTATATTTAAAGCATATTGTACACGTGTAGGTAGTGGACCTTTTCCTTCAGAGCTTTTTGATGATGCAGGCTTAATGCTGCAAAAACTAGGGAACGAATTTGGAGCTACCACTGGTCGTCCGAGACGATGTGGCTGGTTGGATTTACCTGCTCTAAAATATTCTGTTTTAATTAATGGTGTAACACAATTAATTATGACAAAAGCAGATATTCTTGGATTTTTTGATGATTTTAAAGTAGTTACTGCCTACCGTATCAATGGAGAAGACTATGATTATATGCCTTTTGATATTGACACAAAAATAGAACCTGTAACGAAAAACTTTAAATCGTGGAAAAGTGATCTTTCTAAATTAAAATCATCAGATGAATTTCCTAAAGAATTGAATGAATTTATCAAGTATCTCGAAACAGAAACAAGTGTATCTATCAAAATTGTTTCGGTAGGACCAGATAGAAGCGAAACGATAAAGCTAAGCTGATATAAATAATTATTTAGTTTTAATTAGTTGATTATCAGGCGAATAGATGGAATTATTGGATATTTAATAATTTTCACTCGTACGTAAGCAATATCAAAAAGATCGAAGACCTTATGTAGACAAAATTGAGTTGCTAATTATTTTTTAATAAATTAGGGAAGAAATAATTTTCACTCGTGCGTAAGCAACATCAAAAAGGTCGAAGACCTTATGTGGACAAAATTGAGTTGCTAATGCGAATTAAGGTTTAAAACTGAATAAATGCAGCAGTTAGTCTGCCAAATAT
>JAOZTL010000331.1 GCA_029942205.1 Bacteroidales bacterium
TTTGCTCATTTATATAGCTATGTTTTAATGATTTATTACACTGCTTGATATAATTTACATTGCTAATTTGTTAAAAAAGGTCTAAAAATAAATATCAAAATAGACAAAGTCTAAATTTCTATTTTTATAGAGAATTTGTAAAAAAATATCATCGTTTGAAATAAAAGATGATTGTATTTCAATAACTTACACACTTAAGAATATGAAAAAGAGCATTTTTATTATTGCTATTATTTTTTTCTTGATTGATATTGGTGCTTTCGCTCAGCAGGATACTATTCGAGGTACATATTCGCCTTATGATCAAAAAACGTCAGGCAACAGAAATGATACGATTGCGAAAGTAAAGGTGATACGAGAAAAACCAAATTCGATGTTGGGTAAAATTCTTTATTATTTAGGACCTACAAAATATGACATGGTCGATTCTGTATATCCAATGTACACTGATGATGATTTATTCTACATTCATCAAAATAATCATAGCCTACAAACAGAACGAAATTTAGTAGATACAGCAAATTCTGAAATATACTGGAATAGACGAAATAAGATAAGTGGTCGAAAAATCCGTTATGAAAAGGATACCACACGACAATTTACCAAACAAGTGTATGGCTATCATCCGTACTGGATGGGCACAGCATACGAAAGCTACGATTTTACTTTACTCACGCGAGTTGCTTATTTTTCATATATTCTTAATCCAAGGTCAGGAAATTCAAAAACGAGTAATTTTTGGAGTTCAACAAAAATGATCGATTTAGCACATCAATATGGCTGTGCCGTAGATTTGTGTATAACCAATTTTGGAGCAAATAATAATAAAGTATTTTTGACAAATAAAGTTGCTCAACAAAAATTGATTATAAACATTATTGCTTCATTAAGACAGCGAAAAGGTGATGGAGTAAATATAAATTTTGAAGCTATTCCGAAAATAAATAAAACAGATTTTAACGAATTTATAAAATTACTAAGAGCAGGCTTAGATAAAACGGGAGCAGGGTATAAAATAACCATAACTATTCCTGCAATTGATTGGCGTAATGCTTATGATGTTGGTTTTTTGAAAGATTATGTCGATTATTTTTTCCTGATGGGTTATGATTTTTATGGAAAATATAGCAAAGTAGCAGGACCAACTTCCTTGTTATTTAGTGGAGCAGATTGGGGAGAAAACAATGTAAATAATACAATTAATAATTATTTAGAATTTGGAGCAAAACCCGAATCTATGATTCTTGGTTTGCCTTATTATGGAAATGAATGGATAACTACTGACGGGCAAGTACCGTCGGCAGCTAAAAAGTACGTTGGTTCACGAACGTATAGTTATATAAATAAGCACTATGCTGATAAATATGTTGCACATTATGATTCTACTTCGCACTCTATTTATTATATTTTCCGTGATAGTGTTAATTGGGTACAATGTTGGACAGATAATGAGCAAACCTTAGGTATAAAATACGATTATATCAACGAAAAAGGCTTGGGAGGATTAGGAATTTGGGCACTTGGTTATGATAATTCGTTTCCTGAATTATGGACATTAATAAAAGAAAAATTCACTGCACCAGTAGATACGAGTCCTAGTTTACATTCACGATTATCAAGTACATTGGAGTATAGTGTTACAAATAAGACAATGCGAGCGATAAGCAAAACCTCACCAGGCTATGCTCAGCGATTTAATGATGGACTGAGTACAGGCTGGAAAATATTTACGTTACTCTTTATAATTATCATGCTTTTCACCATAGTTGGCTTTATAATAGCAGTGGCCGATTTTGATGTTCGTTTTGCTTTATTTAATCAAGAAGCACGTTCCTATTTATTTTTTACTTTGCTCGCAATACTTACCTTATTGATTTTTAGAGTAATGGGAGTATTGCAAAATTACGAACTAATGCTTGTTTTTTCTATAATATTTGGTATTGCAACAGCTTTAATACTCTTGAATGTAGGAAAAGAAAAGAAGGCAGATGGAGGGAAAGCAAAGCCCTAAAAATAAAGATGAGAAAAATTTAGCTGTTTTTTATTTGTTATTAAGTTATAGAACAAATTTCACAGTAATAGGTCGAAGATCTTAAATGTTCAATACAAAGTTATGAGCTATATTAAAAAATACAATAATTTTGAGGTAATTGACACTTTTGGAGCGTTGGATGCCACAAAAGCAAAAACTATCGATAAACGATCAGTCCGATTGCGGCAGAGTATTGTTTCGCATGACACAACTAATGGTTTTGTTATCATTTCGGTAGAAACAAAAGGAGAAAAATCAAATAAACAAGCAGAAGATATTGTTAGAGAAAGCATTTTGACATTTTTTTCAGCTAAAACACATAATGTGCCATTATTAGCAGTGCAAGAAGCTATTGTTTTTGCGAATAAAAAATTATATTTTGATGCAGATCATAATGAAAATTTACTTGGCGAACGGCTGAATTGTGCTATTGTATTGATTCGAGAAAAACAAGTTTATCATGCTTATGTAGGAGACAATAATTTTTTTATTAAGAAAAAAGGAATATTGACGCGTATAACGCCAGGTGTTTCTTTAGTGGAAGAAGATGATTTATTCGAGACAGATCCTGTAAATTCTTCGGTAATTGATGCAGATTTAAAAATATCGATTTGTGATTATCCATTTAATCCTGAAACAGGCGATATACTTGTGCTTACGTCGAATGGTTATGTATCAACGAATGATGATGTTGTGCATGAAATAGTAGAAAAATCAGAAAGTAGTCAAGGAATGGCAATGGCGTTCTTGCAGCATTTTTTACAGAATAAGTTTAAGCGAAGTCTTTCTTTTATTATCGTAAAATTTAATTTATTAGGTGGTCGTGATGATGGAACAAGCTCAGTATCATATATGTATGATAGTTGGATGAATAAAGTGATTAATTTAATTACGTCGCCTATTGCATTATTAATCATGTTAAGCTTAATAATTTTACTTTTAGTTGGTTATATTTATTAAATAAAACTTGTAATGAACAAAGCTAATTTATTTTTATTTATTGTTGTATTATTGATGGTTTCATGTAAAAATAAGCCAGATAAATATAATGTAGCTAATGATAAGGTAGAAAAAGGAGCTTACGAAGAAGCAATTTTGTTGTATACGGAAGCAATAACTAAGAATAAAAAAGACACGAGTGCTTATGTTAATAGAGGGTCAATAAAAGTTAAATTGGCAGATTATGCAGGAGCATTGGCAGATTACAAAGAGGCTATAAAATTAGATTCGGCTAATGCCGCAGTATACTCTCTCATTGGTGATGTGTTATTTTTAGAAAAGAAATATGAAAAGTCAATTTATAATTATGTTTTAGCAACACAGTATAAAATAGATTATCCAGAAGCTTATTTTAATATGGCCTTGGCAAAAGAAAAATTAAATAAGAAATTTGCGGCCATGTTTGATTATGATAAAGCAATACAGTATGACAATAAATTTGTAAACGCTTATTTTAATAGAGCAGTCATAAAGCAAGAATTAGGAGATTATCGTCCAGCATTAGAGGATTATAATAAAGTAATAGAATTGGATGCTAAATTTGCAAAAGCATATTATTATAGAGGAATCTTGCATGCCGAATTGAGAAACGATAATGGAGCTTTTGATGATTTTGCATTAGCCATACAGCTAAATCCAAGCTTATCTGGAGCTTATCAAGGACGAGCAAATTTGAATTTTAAGTGGAAGCGATTTGAAGCAGCAATTGAAGATTATAATGAGGCATTAGTATTAGATTCGGTCAATTCATTAGCCTTTTATGGGCGAGGAATTACAAAATATTATTTGGAAGATTATGTGGGGGCATTAGTTGATTTTGAATCAACGATTGCATTAAATCCGAATTTAGCTACCACTTATTTTCATCGTGCTTCAGTGAAGAAAATACAAGGAGACTTGGAAGGATCAATGGTTGATTATAGTATTGCAGGCGAAATGGGGTATATGCCAGCTTATGATTCAATACAAAAGTATACGGTTGAGGATAATGAGAAATTGTAGATAATAGAATTAAGTAAAGAGTAGACGGAAATAATCACAGATTTACTTATAAGTTACTGATTTAATTGATATTATATAAATGTGTAAGCAATGTCAAAAAGGTCAAAGACCTTAAATAATTTAGTTAATAATCATGGGTGTACAAAAATTAGCAGCAAATTCAGCATTTAAACAATCCAAAGAACTTACAGGAGGTGCTGATAAAAAGATATTTAAAGCATTATCTAAAGCAAAAATTCCTAAGAAAAAATTAGCAAAGGAAATTCTATGGTTTTTTGGAGCAGTATTTATTGCTTTTATTGCAGGTTTTTTAGTTTATTATCTTATTGGAGAATTTTTAACAAATGTTTTTGTTGAATTTGTAACAGACTTGCAATCAATTACAAAATTTTATTACTGGATATTCTTATTTAATTTGATAGGAGTTTATATTGCTCGATTGATTATTTGGGCAATTAAAACAGTAATGTTAAAATAAGTATTTATATAGATTGATATGAGTGTAT
>JAOZTL010000332.1 GCA_029942205.1 Bacteroidales bacterium
ATTTTGAGCTATTTTTTTTAAAAGTCACTACTTTTATACGCCATCAACAATTTAATTGAATAGAGCCATAACATTTAATTGCATTCTTAAAAAATGGTACTTCTGGAGAAATTTACTAAGAAACATAAATTAAATAAGCTATAATAGTTAGGCTAACTTGCTTTGTTCTTTAACGATTTAAAAAATCTGCCAATAGCACCGCTATTAAAGGATTTTTTTAAGGAAGTTAAAGGACAAATGAACGAGTATAACTGTTATATATTATTTAATTTGCGTTCCTATAGCCTAAAAATCACACAAATACATAAATAATAAAAAAGTCGAAGATCTTATTCAAATCCAATTTTGTATGGTTGATAATAATAATTTGATATCAAGCGGTTTTTTTAAGTAAGCATCGCATCCTGCTCCCAATATCTTTTTTTCGTCGCCAGCCATCGCAAACGCTGTTTGTGCTATAATTGGCAATTCTTGTTTTTGGGATTTAATCATTTTTGTTGCTTCATAGCCATCCATTATAGGCATTTTCAAATCCATTAAAACCAAATCAATTTTTTGTGTTTCGCAAATAGCTACTGCTTCTTTTCCATTCAAAGCCCAAAGTATTTTTACTTCAGTGCCTGACAATACTTCTTCAATAAATAAATAATTAAATTCTTCGTCTTCTACGACAAGAATTGTTTTTTCTCTCCAATTTTGGGAATTATTCATTCTTTTATTTCAATAATTATTGAAAAACAAGTAGAAATAGAACTCTAAATCTACTTGCTTTATTTATTCTTTTTTTAGTTAAAAATATAACGTAATCCAATTTGTAATTGCCATTTAGAAGCAATCGAAGCATCATCGATGTAAGATTCTGCCAAATTAGAATCGAAGCTAAAATAAGGAATATTTGTGTTTTCATCAACTCCTGTTGCTGTAATTGGATTCCATGTATTAGCTAATTGGCGTACACCCCACGCTGCATTTAGCATGTTTCCAAAGTTCAATACATCGATACTTAAGCGAATGGTGTTGGTTTTTTCTTTGAGTTTGAAATTAAAATCTTGTGCAAAACGAATATCCATTTGTGCAAACCAAGGCAACATTGCTCCATTACGCTCAGCATAATCGCCTCTGCGAGTGCTTAGATAAGGATCTTGCTCGATAAATGCGTCTAATGCTGTCCATTGTGCTGCTGCATCGGCTGCCATCACACCGTTTCCTGTTGCATCCAGTGATCCAAAGTTAATTTCACTCTGTGATGCTGGTACATACAATAAATCATTATTTGAGATTCCGTCTAAATTCAAATCGCCTGCGTACGAGTATGAATAACGGTTTCCTTGTCCTACTTCAAAAAACATAGCAAAAGACGAAGCCATATTACCATACGATTTTTGATAAATCAAAGAAGCAATAGCTCTGTGTTTTAATCCATAACGAGAGTAAGAGAACATTGGATCGTTTGGATCACCAATCACAGGATTACGCTGGAATGCATCGGCTGCAATTTCGGCAGGAATCGATGTGTAATCTTTTGATTCTAAATATGTATACGACACATTTGCACTTAAACCGAAATCAAATGCTTTCTGAATTTGACCAGTCAATGTGTACTGATGTCCTTCTTTTACATTTTCCAGAATAATAGCTCCTGCATCTAAAAAGGTTTGGTTGCCTGTGGTAGACGAATAAATGTGTGTTTCATTAAAGCCTCCAAAAATAGCTCGGTCGTCTGCCCCTACTAAATTTTTTGATGGGCTTAACATGTCATAATTACGATGTACTACCGCATTGATGTCTTTCGAGTAAATACCTTCAAAAGTTGCTACCCAACCTTCGCCAAATTTATAATCTACAGCTAAATTATTTTTCCATACTTGAGGAAATTTAAAACCATCAGATGTTGCATTTATCTGGAAAGCATAGCCTCCTGCTGCCTCCACCATTTGCGAGTTGGTTGATTGATTGCCTAACCATACGAAAGGAATACGACCAGTGAAAATGCCTGTTCCGCCTCGGATTTGTAGTGATTGGTCGCCCATTGCATCCCAATTGAAACCAAAGCGTGGTGACCACATCAAGTTAGAGCTTGGCCATACGGATGGATCTACATTTACTGCATTTCCTTCTTCGTCTACCCAACCATCGAAGTTTTGAACATCTGGACTAGCTGCGATTTCATTCATATAAATAGGAAAATCAACACGCAAACCGAATGTTACATTAAAATTATCCGATACTTCAAATTCATCTTGAATGTACACACCCATTTGAGCTACATCGACTTCAGCCATTGCATAAGCATTTTTCTGGCTAGCTGCTACTTCTGCATTAAAATCAGACGTAGCACTTGTTTCTGCTAAGAATTCGGCTGTACCTCCAAAGTACATGTGCCATGGGTAATAAAATAAATTGAACGAATTATTAAACTGGAACATTTCAAAGTTTACACCTGCGGTAATCGCATGTTTATTACCATAATAAGTTAAATTATTGGTAAATTGGAATACATCTTGATCCAGCACATTGTTGGTCGAAAACATTTCAGAACCAGCAGTAATAGATAAATTTCCATTAGAATCAAAAATATCAATAACAGGAAAAGCAGCAGATTTTGGCTCACGATAATCACGGAAAGTAGTGTAACCAACCAATAATTTGTTGGATAAATTGTTTCCAAAGCGAGAGTTTAATTCACTTACTACCGAGTTTATTTGATTAAAAATTCGGTATGATGAGTTTTCAAATGGCAAACGGTAGCTTGTTGGTCCACGACCGATAATTGCTTCTGGGTGAGGAAGAATGTCTTTCCATGCATTCAAGTAATTGTAACGAATAGAAAAATTATGATTTTGATTGATATTCCAATCCAATTTCATTAAGAATTTATCATTATAGGCTTGGTGATTATATCCTTGATATGCACCAGGATCGTATCCCCACTCATTAATTAAATGTTGCTGTATGGCAAGAATGTCGCTTTCAAGTACCGAAGTTACATTAGAACCGCTATTTGAACCATTATCGGCAACAAATCCGTGCGCCAATTGGTCTCTACGCTCTGCTTCAGCATTTACAAAAAAGAAAAGTTTGTCCTTAATTATAGGACCGCCAACGCTTAATCCGCCAATAGAAGTCTGAAAATCGTAGTTAGGAACGTCCATTTCGCCTACTTTATCTCCAATCATACTTTCATTTCTGAAATAGTAATACGTCGTAGCTTTTATTTCGTTGGTTCCCGATTTGGTTACAGCATTGATACCTGCACCAGTAAACCCACCTTCACGTACATCAAAAGGAGCAATTGAAACTTGTATTTGCTCAATAGCATCCAACGATACTGGCTGTGCACCAGCTTGCCCGCCTGGAGTAGAATAATCTAGCCCGAATGAGTTATTAAAAATTGATCCGTCTAACGAAAAGTTGTTGTACAAGTTGTTACGCCCTCCAAAGCTATTTCCATCCGATTGTGGTGTAAGGCGAGTAAAATCCGATTGCCCACGCGAAATAGTTGGTAAACTCCCCATCTCTTTGCTGTTCACGTAAGTTACAGCTCCCGTGCGGTCAGAATTAATCAATTCGCTTTGGTCATAACTAACCGTGATTTCTTCGATTTGTTGATCGGTTTGTTGTAGTACAAAATTAACTTCAGCAGTAGAGTTTAATTGTAGATAAACGTTCGATTGTTCTTGCATTTTGAATCCCACAAAGCTCGCTGTTACTTTGTAAGGACCTCCTACACGTAAACCTTGTAGTTTATAACGTCCATCTTCAAAGGTCATTGTTCCATATTGACTTCCTGATGGCACATGAATAATTACAACTGTAACACCGTCTAATGAATTATTTTGAGAGTCTACAATTTTTCCTTTCAAAGTAGCTGTAGTTACTCCTTGCCCCATAGCTATTTGTCCTATAAATAAGGACATAACTGCGAGCAACAAAACATGCGTTAATCTTTTCATCTTCTTTAAATTATATTTAAATGCATTTAAAATTATAAAAATCGAACAAAACTACATAATATTTTAAGGATCTAAAAACAATACAGTAATTTAATGCTTAAACTCTTGAAAACTCTAAGAAAGCAAAAATCATTTTGTTTCGCTAGCCTTCATTTTAAGAATATTATTTTCTGTGAAGAATAAATAACTCAACCAGTATAAAACAAAAAAAAGCATCTTCTATATCATAATATAAAAGATGCTAATTAAAAGAGAGTAATTTTAGTTCAACTCGTTATCAATAATTATTTCGACACAATACTTGTGTTTTCTACAATAATGTAACTCATTTTTTCTAAATGCTTTTCTTCAAGGATATTAACTTTTTTTCCTCTCAGCATTCCTGTAGCCCATTTTAAGAGCTTTTGTTTTCTATCCAGTAATTTAATTTCTGGAGAAAACGACAATTTAATTTTAATAGTACGTTTCATTTCTACTTTTTAAATAAATTATTAATTAGTTCGATGCAAATATAAACAACAATTTGTCGTTTTCCAAATTTTTTTATAGAAAAAACATAAAAAAAATTCACTTTTGTATTTAACG
>JAOZTL010000333.1 GCA_029942205.1 Bacteroidales bacterium
ACAATTCAAGAGATAAGAACTTATACAAAATACAGTATAACAGTCTTATGTAAATCGTTTGGTAGCGTAAAAATCATCCACTGACTATTCTCCGACATTGAAACAAGCCTAATTCAAACTTTGCCACATTTTAGTATCCATGAACAAATCAAAGAACCAAATACAAATGTATAAGCTACATCAAAAAGATTAAAAACCTATTTTTTATTGAATTTACGTTCAATTTGTTCCGAACTTTTGATGGTATTTCGTAACCAATTCAGAATAAGTTGATCTTGTTCAGCATCAGACAATTTCCAGTCAATCGTTGATTGGCGGAGCATGAGCGTTAAATGTTGCATAATGATAGCAGCCGATACCGAAATATTAAAGCTTTCCGTAAATCCGTACATTGGTATTTTCATAAACTCATCGGCATTTTCCATCACGATAGAAGACAAGCCAGGCTGTTCTGATCCGAAAAAGAGCGCAACTTTTCCTTTCGTAAGATCAAAATTTTCGAGTGCAACATCGTTTGTGTGTGGTGTGGTGGCAACAATTCGGTAGCCATCTTTTTTTAATTGCTGAATAGTACTTAACGTGTTATTTTCCAGCTCATTGTATTTGTGTAAATCGAGCCATTTAGACGCTCCCAGAGCAATATCAGGATTTATGGTGTACTCATTTTTATTTTCGATAATGTGTACGTCCTGCACACCAAAGCAATCGCAGCTACGCAGTACAGCACTAGCGTTGTGTGGTTGGAAAATATCTTCGAGTACCACGGTAATGTACTTCGTCCTATCTCGAACAATTTTCGTAAATAAATCAAACCGATGCGGTGTTGTAAAATTTGAAAGGTGTGTAATTAAGGGTTTCATTTATTATTAATGGATAAGGTTTGGGTATTCAATACTTTTATTCGTCTACTATTGTGGTACATTAATGCATGAAACAAAAAAAGGAAGCACTATGAAAAAGCACCTCCTTATGAGTTTAGATTAGTTGGTGAATTTACTGTACGTTGTCAGATAATTCACTACCAGCTTTAAATTTCACTACTTTTTTAGCAGCAATCTTAATTTCTTTACCTGTTTGTGGGTTACGTCCCATTCTTGCATTACGTTCAGCTATCGAGAAAGAGCCAAAACCTACCAATGCAACACGTTCACCTTTTTTCAATGCGCCTGAAGTGTTTTTTACAAATGCGTCTAATGCTTTTTTAGCGTCCGCTTTCGATAATCCGGCATCCCCGGCAATTGCGTCAATTAATTGAGCTTTATTCATAATAATTAAATTTTAAGTGTAACGAAATAATTTCAAGTGTTTAATACTGCAAATATAGGCTATTTCTTAACTTACACAAATTTCAAAGTAAAAAAATACGTAAAAATGCACAACGCTCATCAAAAAAAACAAGCCATTCATAATATTTCCTATTTTTTCAATTCTTTTTTTGTTGATCGGTATAATGAAATAATTTCTTTGTAATTCGATTTATTTTCTTTCTTTTTTTGTTTGATTAAGGAGGCGAATAAATAAGGCTAATTTGTAATAATCAAACATCCGTAAAGAAATGAATCCGTGCAGTAACAAGTGTCTTATAATCGTTTTGGTAATGAAAAAAAAAATAGGGATAACTATAATTATATGATAATCATTCATTTGATTAAAAAAACGCAACAAATGAACTTCATGTAAGAAGTCATGATTTTCTTTATTTTCATTAAAAAGACGAACTAAATTTCGTATTCCATCGTCTGTTTTTTTTAGATACAAATGATTATTTTCGATGTCGCCATGAAGCACCTCGTTGCTAATATGTTGTATCGTTATGCCTCTTTTTTTCAGTTCAAATCCGAAAAGAGTGTCTTCATGACCATAATTTATGAGCGTTTCGTCAAATTTTATTTTTTTCAATATATTTTTTTCGATAATGAAATTATTTGTCATAAATGATCGATTAGGGTGTTTCTTGCGCTCCAAAAGATCTATTGTTTCTCTTTTTGTTCCATACTTCCATCGCAACATTTTTTCTCGCCCGAGAGATTTTTCTGGATATTTGCGTCCACCACAAATTATTTTTGATTGCAGCAATTGAATTGCTTGAATGTATTCGGAAATAAAATAAGGGTTTAGAATAACCGAATCCCCATCTAAAAAAAGAAGGTAATCGTATTGAGCATAATCTAAAAATAGGTTTCGTATTTTTGAACGCCCTACGTTTTGTTTTAATTCATGGTAAGTGGCTATGCTTCGGAGTTTTCGGTTCTGTTGTCGATAAATGTCTTCCGATGCATCATCGATCAATATAATTTCGGACAGAATGGACAGTTCCTGCCTTTGTCGATGCAATTCATCTACAAGTGGCTGCATGTCAAAATTGTATATCGGGATGCAAATAGAAAGCATTACATAAGGCTGTGTGAGAATAAGATCTTCGAGCTTTCTGATGTTACTTACGCATTTATATGAAATTCACGCAAACAACATCAAAAAGTTCGAAGACCTTATTTTTTTTGCAGAAAGCTTAAGGGTTAGGCTTAAGATTTTTCCGTTTAAAGAATTTTCGAGGTTTTAGCATATTTTCAGGAGCTAGCACTTTATCTAATTCCTCTTTGCTCAATAGTTTATGTTCGAGCACCAATTCGTACACACTCTTTTTTGTTTCGAGTGCTTCTTTGGCTAGTTTGGTGGACGATTCGTAGCCAAGTACAGGATTTAGAGCAGTTACCAGCCCGATGCTGTTCATTACCTGACCGAGGCAATGTTCCTCGTTGGCAGTAATTCCGTCGATACAGCGCGACATGAAAGTCATCATTCCGTTTTCGAGCATTTCTATCGATTCAAAAATACTTTGAACCATAATCGGTTCCATCACGTTAAGCTCCAATTGTCCAGCTTCGGAAGCCAGCGATACCGTAATGTCATTACCGATGACTTTAAATGCAATTTGATTAACCACTTCGGGAATCACAGGATTTACTTTGCCTGGCATGATGGATGATCCTGGCTGCATTGGCGGTAAATTAATTTCGTTGAAACCTGCTCTAGGTCCTGACGAAAGTAATCTCAAATCGTTTGATATTTTAGATAATTTAATTCCTAAACGCTTTAGTGCAGAGGAATACATGATAAATGAGCTGGTGTCCTGTGTCGCTTCTATCAAATTGCGAGCAAGCATAATGTCCATGCCTGTAATATCACGCAAATGCCCAATTACTTTCTGTGAATACCTTGGTTCTGAATTAATTCCTGTACCAATGGCAGTCGCTCCCATGTTTACTTCCAAGAATAAATTTACATTCTGCGTCAAGCGATCCACTTCTTCCTCCAAAGTAGCAGCGTATGCACTAAATGCTTGACCAAGAGTCATCGGTACGGCATCCTGCAACTGTGTGCGTCCCATTTTGATGACGTGTGCAAATTCGTCGGCTTTATCTTGAAAAGAGCTGATGAGGTTTAGCAGTACTTTTATTAATTGCTTATTACGCATAATTAATGCAATTTTTACTGCCGTAGGGTAAGCATCGTTTGTGGATTGCGAAAGATTAATATGATTATTCGGGTGGCAATGTTGGTATTCACCTTTTTTGTAGCCCATAATTTCGAGGGTTCTATTGGCGATTACTTCATTGGCATTCATGTTGGTAGATGTACCTGCACCGCCCTGTATCATGTCTACCACAAAATGACGATGAAATTTTCCATTAATAATCTCACTACAAGCCTCATCAATGGCATAAGCTATTGTATCATTAAAAAGACCTAATTCGTGATTGGCACGTGCCGCTCCTTGTTTGACCATTGCTAATGCTTTGATTAAAGATGGATAAAAGCTTAAATTGACACCGCTGATGTTGAAATTTTCTAACGCACGAAGTGTTTGAACACCATAATACACGTCATTCCAAACTTCTCTATTTCCTAGCAAATCGTGCTCTGTGCGTGTTCCTCCCGAAATATACTGAGTTCCTGCACTTATCAGTTTGAGATTAGAAATACTCATTCGGCGTGAAATTACTTTTGCCAATTTCCGAGTAATCTTTATTGCCAATTGTGGTGTTTTGTCGAATATTCTTTCCAAATCGGACGATTCGATAACCAACAAAGTAGAGCTAGTAATCGTTTTGGCAGAAGTCGTATGTGGAGTATCGTCTATAATAGAACCTTCCCCCAAGAAATCGTCTTTCTTAAAAAATGCAAGACGTTTATTTTCTCCAGATGGAGTTCGTTTTAACAATTCAACTTCGCCATCGTAAATAATGAATGTTTTTGATCGATTGCTATTTTCTTTGAATAAAAAAGTACCATTTCCTGCCGATAGAACAGTTGTTATTTCCGAAAGTATTACGACTTCATCCATCGTAAGGTCTTCAAACAATTCTATCGTTTGAAGAAACGTTTGCATTTCGCGCTTTTCCATTTTTGTTATATCATTAAATGTAATTGCTTAATTTGATTATGTTTATTTGTGTGTTTTATATGTCGTTTATTTAAAAAGAAATCTATACAAGAAAAAAATAACACTTTACTTTTAG
>JAOZTL010000334.1 GCA_029942205.1 Bacteroidales bacterium
ACACAGATTACCAAACGGGACTATTTCCTATGTTTTTGTATCGAATTCGGTTTTAATTTACTAAGATCTTCGACCTTTTTGATGTTGTTACGCAATTTTATATGCTAAATTGTAGTAATAATTATGATTCTAAAAATGATTTATTTTTTATTTTCATAATTATTACAGCATTTTAGTATAATTTCAGACGGAGTCTGAAAATTAGGTCGAAGGCTTTATATTTTGCTAGGGTTATAAATTTCCTCAAGCAAGTGATCGTATTTTTGATATAAAACTTTTCTTTTCAGTTTCAAGGTAGGCGATAGCTCTCCCGAAACAGGTGTCCATTCTTCACAAACGAGCTTAAAACGTTTTATTTCTTCAGTTTTACCCACATTTTTATTTATTTGCCGTACTTCTTTCTGAAATAATGAAATAATTTCTTTGTTGTCAATTAAATCTTTATTGCTAGCATATTCTATTTTATTCTTTTTCGAGTAATTATGCAACTGCTCGAAACTAGGAGAAATAATGGCACTAGCAAATTTCTCGTTTTCGCCCACCACCATTAATTGCTCAATAATAGGCGATTCTTTGAATTTATTTTCGATTACTTGTGGCGAAATATACTTACCACTCGACATTTTAAAAATCTCTTTCTTGCGATCTGTAATGCGCAAATTGCCTTTTGCCGTTAATTCGCCAATGTCTCCCGTATGAAAATAACCCTCTTCGGTAATTACTTGCTTCGTCAGTTCTGGATTTTTATAATATCCAAGCATAATATTTGGTCCTTTTGCCATAATTTCGCCATCGTCGGCTATTTTTAGGCTAACACCAGATAAAACAGGACCAACCGTACCAATTTCCATCTGTCGGGTAACAAAATTACTTACCGCAATAACAGGAGCCGTTTCTGTAAGTCCATATCCTTCAAGAACATAAATACCTGCCGCACCAAATACACGTGCCAAGCGAGGCTGTAATGCTGCCCCTCCCGAAACGATTATTTTTACATTATTCCCCAAAGCCTCTCTCCATTTCGAGAAAACTAATTTGTTTGCTAGTTTTAACTGTAATGTGTATAAAAAGCCGTTTTTGTGGTCATGATCGTAGCGAAAACCCAACTTGAGAGCCCAATCGAAAATCTCTTTTTTTAATGGCGATAAATCATTTGCTGCATTTTGAATTTTGGCAAAAACACTCTCCAGCAAACGAGGAACGGTACTAAAAATCTGCGGTTTCACCTCTTTCAAGTTCTCACCAATTGTTCCTACATTTTCGGCATAATAAAAGCTGATGCCTTTGTACTGAAAATGATAATTCAGCATACGCTCGTACACATGACACAAAGGAAGAAAACTAAGCGTACGGTGTTCGCTACCAAAATAGTGAGCCTTAGAGGTTGCCACGGCATTACTTACCAAATTTTTGTGCGATAACATTACGCCTTTTGATAAACCCGTAGTACCCGATGTGTAAATAATTGTTACTAAATCGTCTTCTTTGACTTGCTTCCGAATATCTACTAACTCTTTGGCATAGAAGCTTTCACTTTTTTGTCCCAGTTCCGTTATTGCCGACCAGTGGTTTGCGCCTTCTATTTTATTAAATGTGTATATTCCTTGTATTGATTTTGTTTTATCAATAATTGGTTTTATTTTTTTGTACAAGATTTTGTCTGAAACAATAATTATTTTAGCATCTGAATGCGCCAAAATGTGTTCATATTCCTCATAGCTAATTGTCGGATAAACAGGCACATGCACCATGCCAGCTTGCGATAGCCCCATGTCTATAAAATTCCATTCGGGACGATTATTGGATACAGTAGCTACTTTATCTCCAGGTTTTAAGCCTAAAGCAAGTAGTCCATAACTGACATTATTGGCATTTTTTACATAATTATTTGTGCTATACTTTACCCATTTTTTATTTTCTTTTCCTGCTAAGGTATCTTCTTTAGGGTAGTTTGCTGCAAGATTATCTAAAATATCAAATGTTCTGGTAACTTTCATAATTTAAGCGTTATTAGTTGTTAATTTCAGCCCTCAGAATTAGCCAGTTGGATGAAACTTTGAGCCAAATATAGAATTATTTTTTTAAATATTAAATTTTACGAATGCTTTATTTTTTTTGATGAATGGATTTTTTTGTTTAAAACAGTTATTTCCAATACATTAATTTAAAATAATTTATGTAATAAATCTTAACGAAAACGAACAGTTCTACACACCCCCTCATACCTTGAAGCCAGCAAAGTTCTTTTTATTGAATAAATATAAGTATTAAACGTTCTACAATTGTTGTAAGTTATTCTCTATTAGATGATTTTAGAAAATGAGTTTACTGTCATTCAAAACAAAATAAAAAAAAAAGAAAAGAAATAGGGCTATTTTCTTAAAAAATACTAGTTTTGCATAATAAATTTAAGAACGAGAGAAGAGTCGTTCAATATTTGTATGAAATAAGATAACTTTACAGAATTGCGAAAGCAACATCAAATAGGTCAAAGACCTTAAAATAAATTATTATGAAAATAGAATCGTATTTAACAAAAACACTACAAATAGAATTTCCTTTAATAATGGCTCCTATGCATTTTGTGAGCAATGCCGAAATGGTAAAAGCTGCAATGAAAAGTGGTATCGCTGGCACGTTTCCTTCGTTGAATCACCGCAAGGATGGCGAGCTAGAAGCGATGATCGACACACTAAATGACTATTATAAAAGCGAAAATCCTACAGGAACTTACGGAATCAACATGATCGTAGGTAAATCGAACCCATTCTATCAGAAACATTTAGATATTTGTGTGGAGCGTAAAGTTCCATTTTATATCACATCGCTGGGCAATCCGAAAGACGTGATAGAACGTGCGCACAGCTACGGTGCAAAAGTATTGAGCGATGTAACCAATATCGAGCATGCAAAAAAAGCACATGCCATGGGCTGTGATGGCTTTATTGCAGTAGGGCAGGGGGCAGGCGGTCATGCAGGTCCTTATCCGTTGCAAGTATTGATTCCTGCATTACGCAAAGAATTTCCAGACATGCCCATTATTGCAGCAGGTGGAATATCCACAGGTGCAGGCGTTTTTTCGATGCTAGCAGTAGGTGCTTCGGGGGTTTCGATGGGCACACGTTTCATTTCCAGCAATGAGTCTAAAGTAGACGATTCGTACAAAAATGGAATTGTGAATGCAAAAATGGAAGACATCTTACTTACCGATCGCTTGACGGGCACGCCCAGTTCTGCTATCAACAACGATTTTATCAAGAAATTGGGTGTAAAACAACGATTCTTCGAGCGTTTCTTATCCAATAACCGTTTTACAAAGAAATATTTCAAAATGTACATTCAGATGCGAGGAATGAAATGGCTAGAAGGCGAAGTTATTCCTGGATCAAAAGATTCGCTTTGGATGGCAGGACAATCCGTTGAACTAATCGACGACATCAAACCGATAGAAGAAATTGTGAATCAATTAAAAGCAGAAACTATTGAGCAGTACATGCAAACTCAAAAGTTTTTTGTATAGGAGTCTTCGACTCTTTTGATGTGGCTTACGCAAACTTTTCTATTCGTGCGTAAGCAACATCAAAAAGTACGAAGTGCTTAGTGAAAGGTGGGGCAAGTAATACAGCCATTCTTTTTGCTAGGCTTTCTGCTTATCCAGTATTTTACACCAATGCACAATCCCATAGCTTCGGGATGCACACGCTGAACAGAAATCGAAAAATCATACATTTTGTTTAGGATATAACTAAACTCAAGTTCGCCGCTCAACCAAGTCATTTGGTACTGCCATTGGTTCATTGCTTGGTATTTATCGTTTGGTTGATAATTTTCAATATATTCCCACGTTTGTCGGTAGTGCATCGCAGGACCTATCGTTAAGCTAAGCACCTTTTTGAACGATTTCTTGACCCGAATTTTTATCCCTACTTGCGTAAAGCCAGCCAATTGGTTTGCTCTATCCCAATACACTGCTTGCATTACTTTCATACCCGATTGTAAGTTTGCATGTTGCTCATAGATTAGAATAAAGCCTGGTTCTAGCGTAAATTTACCATCATTACTTAATTTTCGTTGATAAATATCCACATTTGGATTCTCAATAACATTGGCAGTAAGAACAAAGAAGTTGGAACTCAATGCATTTTGTGCAAATGAGCTTTGAATATAAACAAAAAGAATGATAAAGGTGATTAATTTCATACGTTTAAATTTAAGGTTGAAGATTTTATTCTATTGTGCGGAGCAATTCTTTTTAATGAATTAAACGGCGAATAAGAAAAAAGCATTGTGCTCAAGAGCATGATTTTAATCATGTTGATACAAAAAAAAACATCCAATTCCAAGGAAAAATGGAACTGGATGTTTAGGTCTTCAATCTTTTTTGATGTTGCTTACACAATTCCAAATATTCTGCAAAATACAGAATTGCAAATAGACAATTAATTTCAAGCAAGTAACTTATTTTGTTTAGTACATGACAAAAAACAAAAAAATGTGCAAAAATAGCAGTAAAAAA
>JAOZTL010000335.1 GCA_029942205.1 Bacteroidales bacterium
ATTAATTCTTAATAATTGATTTTTTACCATGAACGATGAAACGGTTAAGCAGAAAAGGTCTTCGACCTCCTTGATGTGCTTACGCACGTATAAAAAAAACTCTCCTAATTTATATTTGTTTTAAAAACAAGATTTGTATGTGCTTGAGTGAAGAGGCATTTGTATTCTTTCTTCATTTTTTTTCATAAATAAATTTATTTTGCAGTTTTTTCTTAGTATATTTGTCCGTAAGGTTTGGGAAGTCTGGTTTTGGAAAAAGTAGATTGCTTCATGAATTATATAAATCAACAGATAAAGAAAAGTGTTGAAATAAAAAACACAATTAATCAATACATAAACAGTATAACGCTTTTTATGTACTTACGGGTAGAAAAGAAAGAGGACAAATACATTTTTAGACCAAAATAGAAAAAATGCCAGTAATCGAGTAGATGGCTGGCAGAATAATTTCTACCAGTGCGCCTCTCACTTTCGCAGTACGTACCGCTCGGTATGCGGTGGTTCATTGAACAAACAAATTTATCCAAACGGAATCAGAAATAATTTTGTCTATCCATTCACTTATTGCCTAAATAAATAGCGACATATAATTAAATGATGCTTTTTTATTTTAAAATAACTTGTAAATTATTGATTGCAATATATTTATACAAATGCATAAATAACATTAAATAGCACGAAGTACTTAATGTAACTTTACATAATTGCGCAAGTAACATTAAAAAGGTCGAAGACCTTAGAATCAAAAATATGAATCGTATCACAAACGTCCTCTTACTCCTTGTTTTGTTAGCTTGCCAAAAAGAGCCTAAGCAGAGTCTGGCTGTAACTGAACCATTGGAAAAACAAGAAATAGAAACAAAAACTCCCAAAGCACAACTATCGGTAGCAAACGAAACAGCAAAATACATTGCAGGCATACCATCGAGCTTATTTGCGAAACAACAAAAAACGGATAGCTATATTCTTCATCAAAAAACTATCCAACAAGCATGGCAACACTCCGAACAAACGATGCTTGCACCAATCAATAAATGGATTACTGCCAATAAAATAACGCAAGCAAGCGACACACTAACGGTATTTTATCCTTTCTCTGGCCCCGACTTTCTTTTTGTGCATGCTTTTTTTCCGTATGCCAATAATTATATTCTGGTGGGATTGGAGAAAATAGGCACGCTCCCTAATATCCAACAACTATCCACCGAAACCTGCGATATTTATTTAAGCAATCTGCGGCATTCACTACGCTTTATCAACGACAAAGGCTACTTTGTTACAAAACAAATGGAAGCCGATTTGGCTAATAAAAACCTAAACGGTACACTGCATCTAATTCTTTTTTATTTAGCCCAAACCAAACAAGAGATTATCGAAATAGAAAATATTGCCATTGGCTCTGATGGAAAAATATCATCAAAAAAACAAGCTACGGAACAAATACAAGCGTTAGAGGGCATTCGTATCCAGTTTCGCAAAGAAGGTACTAGCAAAATACAACAGGTTTATTATTTTGCAATAAATGTGGCAAACAACAAGCTAAAAGCACAGCCTAACTTTATGCGTTTTTTATCACAGCAGAGTCGCCAAAACTGTTACATCAAATCGGGTTCGTACATTTTGCATCAACCCGAATTTAGCACTATACGCAAACAAATACTCACACAAAGCGACAAAATACTTCAAGATGATACGGGAGTTCCTTACGAATTTCTTGCACAAAATCATTTTCAGATACAGCTATTTGGACATTACACCAAAACACTCAAAATATTTAAAACCCGTTTTCAGTATGGATTAAAGGAAGCTTTGGATGCACAAGCCAGCCCACGCCCTCTCCCATTCTCTATCGGCTACAATGCTTGGTATGACGAAACAGTTCTTATTTTTGCACAACCCGATACCAGTAGCTTGCCTAAAACGAATCGTGTGCACAACCAACTCGTTTTCAAAGTGCAGTTTAAAACCTCGTCGCACAAACTACCTGCGCATTCATCGCTTTTCGATGGACTCCCAAAAGTGGATTACTACTTTGTGGATGGCGTGTACAAATACACCATTGGCAATAAAACCAACGAAAAGCAATGCATCGCTCTTAAGCAATTGGCACAACGAAAGGGTTTTACGGATGCTTTTGTTGTAGCCTTTTATGGCAACAAACGTATCCCGATAGGCGAAGCTCGAAAAAGAAAAGATTTTTGACCTATTTGATGTGCTTACGCACTCATAAATTAATTTTGTTCATTTTAAAGATTAAACTAAATCACACACAAAAGAGATAAATCATAAAAAAAACAGTATATTTGTACATAAGGTCTTCGACCTATTAAACCACCTGATTATAAAAATAAATAAATAATCTATTACGGTCAAAGACCAAAACCAAAACATTTAACCATGATTGATATTGAATATTTTGCAAAAAAAGGAATCGACTACATTGTCGATGTTGCTCCCATGTTTTTATTGGCAATTGTTGTCTTATTTGTAGGACTTCGAGTAATTAAAGGAATCGTAAAATTATTAAACAAAGGATTTGAAAAGAAAAATACAGATCAAACATTACGCCCATTTATTCTAAGCCTAGTTAATATTGGACTAAAAGCGATGCTGTTCATTAGTATTGCATCGATGTTGAGTATAGAAACAACCTCGTTTATTGCCGTACTGGGTGCTGCTGGATTGGCGGTTGGCTTGGCATTGCAAGGCACACTGGCTAATTTTGCTGGTGGAGTACTTATTTTATTATTCAAGCCTTTCAAAGTAGGCGACCTCGTAAAAGCGCAAGGGCACTTTGGCGAAATTCTTGAAATTCAGATTTTTATTACTAAAATGGCTACTCCTAACAATCAAGTAGCAATCATTCCTAACGGCATTTTATCCAATGGCAGCTTAATTAACTATTCGGCTCTTGGCAAAATCAGAGTAGACCTAACCATCGGTATTTCGTATAATGCGGATATTCGTAAAGCAAAAGAAGTCTTATTGGAAGTGATGAATAACGAACCGAAAGCCTTGAAAGATCCTGCTCCATTCGTTGGTGTAAGCGAACTAGGCGATAGCTCTGTAAACTTGGCTGTTCGCCCATGGGCTACGCCTGCCAACTACTGGGATGTGTATTTCAATACACTCGAAAACAGTAAAGTTGCTCTCGATAATGCTGGAATTAGTATTCCATTCCCACAAACAGACGTACATTTGTTTCAACCAAAATAAGGTCAGGTCTTCGACCTTTTTGATGTTGCTTACGCAATCTTATAAGATTTCACAAAAAAATCTCTACTACTTAAGTGTAGCAGAGATTTTTTTTGTGATAACATACAACAATCAAAAAAAAATTTGTACATTTACCCATTAAACAAACGATCAAAATTAAAAACTGCATTATGTCATTAGATATTCTAAAAATGTTAATAGATTCTGCTTGTGCCAACGGTACTATTTCTGCCCAAGACAGAGCACTATTGGCAAATAAAGCAAAAGACTTAGGCGTGCCTCAAACGACATTGGATCAAATGATCGACGAAGCGTTATCGCCCAAGCAAACTCAAGTTTCCCCAACGGATTTGTCATCAGGCTTTGTTACTTCCGAAGCGCCTGAAACAGCAAACCCACTGGATTCATCTGGCTTTGTTACCTCATCGCAAGAAAAAATAACTACTCCACCTCCAAGTGCTGCACAAAGCCATTTCTCGGATGTACACACTCTTGACGGACAAGGAGCTATGAGCCTTGTACAGAAAGGTAAATTGCACGGTAAATGGATTGTCATCAAACGAATAAAACCAGAATATGCTTCTAATACAAAATACAAAGAGCTTTTTTATAAAGAATTTGAAAATGCTTACCACTTAGATCATCCTAGTATTATCCGCCTACTCGACAAAGGCGAAGATGCACAAGGTGCTTATTACACCATGGAATTTGTGGATGGTCGATCGCTCACGTCCTTACTCAAAAAAGGAGGCATGAACGATAAATTGGTGAAAAAGATATTCAAACAAATTCTCGAAGGCTTGGCTTATGTCCACAAGAAGCAAGTGTTTCACCGTGATCTGAAACCCGACAACATCCAAATTACCTACAAAGGCGACAATGTGAAGATTTTGGATTTTGGACTAGCAGCAGCCGATAGTTTTGACGATGACCTAGTGAAAGTAGGAACGCCACGCTATGCAGCTCCCGAACAACTAACGAAAGGAAATACAGTCGATCAACGAGCAGATATTTATGCACTTGGACTCATTTTCTTAGAAATGCTTACAGGTGATATTCAAGACCGCCAAGCAGCAAGTATCCAAAATGCCAATTATCAACACATCATCCAAAAAGCAACCGCACAAAATCCGCAAGATAGATTCGACGATTGCGAGGAAATTTTAGAATGGCTAAACAAACCATTTGTTGCTGCCAAAAAGAAAGAAGCTCCTGTGCCTCCACCGCCAGCTCCTCCCAAAGATCCAAAAGACGAATTTGCTGGATTACTCGCTCAAGCGGATACTGCTTTCAAT
>JAOZTL010000336.1:0-1515 GCA_029942205.1 Bacteroidales bacterium
ATAATTTTTGGTTTAGCTATTAACTAATATCGTACCGCAAAAATCTTGCCCTCTGTTAATACTTAGGTTTATTTTTTTATGAATTACTCCTTTTTTTACGCCAATTAGAAATTTCTTGTTCGTACTTACTTGTTGATGTGTGGTTTGTCTGATTTTTATTTTCTTCGAGTAAGCGCACTGCAAGAATGGATGCAATTGCTGCATTTTCTTCTTTAGCGTCTAATACTTCGGGTAAAAAGTAATCAGGAACAAAGTGCGTATTGTAATGTCCTTGAATAAATTTCTCGTGTTGCATCACGTACTTACAAAAGCCAAGCGTGGTGCTTACTCCCGTAATCGTGTACTCGTCTATTGCACGAATCATGCGTGCGATAGCTTCGTTTCTGTCTCGTCCGTAAGTAATCAGTTTTGCAATCATCGGATCATAATAAATAGGTATCTCCATGCCTTCGCTGTATCCATCATCTACTCTAACTCCCACGCCTAATGGTGGTTTGTATGTTTTCAATGTACCAATGTCGGGAAGAAAATTATTCGTAGGATCTTCGGCATATACTCTTACTTCAATCGCATGTCCATGGATGTATAAATCGTCTTGTGAGAAACTTAATTTTTCGCCTCTAGCCACCTGTATCTGTTCTTTGACCAAATCAATACCCGAAATAAGCTCCGTTACAGGGTGTTCTACTTGCAAACGGGTGTTCATTTCTAAGAAATAAAAACGATTTTGTTCATCAAGTAAAAATTCGACAGTTCCTGCACCCACATAGCTACATGCTTTGGCTACGTCGATGGCACATTCTCCCATTTCTTTTCTTAGTTCGGGAGTTAGTACAACCGAAGGTGCTTCTTCTATCACTTTTTGATGCCGACGCTGTATCGAGCATTCTCGCTCAAAGAGGTAGCTGATGTTGCCGTGCGTATCGGCCATTATTTGTATTTCGATATGCCGTGGCGATTGCACGTAGCGTTCAATAAAAACAGCTCCGTTACCAAAGGACGATGTCGCTTCGTTTATTGCTAGGTGCATTTGCTCCTCAAAATCTTCGGGTTGATGTACCACACGCATGCCTTTACCGCCACCACCTGCCGAGGCTTTTATTAGTATAGGGTAGCCTATTTCTAATGATATTTCTTTCCCTTTTTCAATATCAACGAGGGCTTCGTTAGTGCCAGGAACCATCGGGATATTGTAGTTTTTTACTGCTGCTTTGGCTGCAAGTTTATCTCCCATTATTTCGATAGCTTCAGGAGGAGGACCAATGAACGTTATTCCTGCTTGGCTAACTCGCTTGGCAAATTCTGCATTCTCGGACAAAAAACCATAACCTGGATGAATGCCGTCTATTTCGTGTTGCAAACAAAGAGCAATTATTTTATCACCTAATAAATAATGACTGACATTTCCGTTAAACCAAGCATATTCCGGTTTTACATTTTTTCCCCAAATAAAAGAACCTTTAATTGAAATATAAGAATGGTTTCCGAGTGCATCTTCTTCGTGGTATGGTTTTC
>JAOZTL010000336.1:1525-4511 GCA_029942205.1 Bacteroidales bacterium
ATGATAGGCTTCATCGGCATATTGTACATGTAGGGCTGTGCGGTCAATATCCGAATAAATGGCTACGGTGAGTATTCCTAGTTCTTTAGCTGAGCGCATGACACGCATGGCTATTTCGCCACGATTGGCAACAAGTATTTTTTTCATGGTTCGTTTTTTCTGTATTTTTAGTATGAGGTCTTTTTGATTTTTGACCTATTTTGTTCTGATTAATTTAAAATTCTTTGCCACATTCAATACTCGTTTATTCAAGGAGAATTCAAATCATCTAATATAATAATTCCTTGAGGAAGTGTAAATAAAGCAGGATCAATCGTCGCATTTAGATTGATTTTTTTTACAACATTGGCATACGAATCCGTATTGGTTTCCTCCTTTATCTGAAATGTTATTCCATTCCAAATCCAAAATGTTTTATTATCAAACTTCCAAATTGCACAAGTATAACTATGAACTTTTTCATTTCCAATAAAAATGCCTCCTTGTTCCATGTATAAACGTTCCTGTTTTATTTTTGCTACTTCCCACGTCTTTGCTATTTGCTTGTCAAAATCGTCTATTTCAAATTGTTGCGCCGTGTTTGTGATTAAGTCTACGGCGTATACAAAATCATGAATATGGATTGTCCGATGATGATGCTTTTCAGACATTCCCATCACAGTATGGATTATTTCATCGTCCCAAGTTTCAAGAAGCCCCCACTGATCGAAATAAACCGTTCGTGTACCTTCATCTTGCCCTTTTAATTCAAAAACAAGGATGCCTGATTTTATGCCATAGCGTTTTTGTTTATTCGAGTTATTCAACTTACTGTCAGTATCTTGAGGCGAACTGCAAGACGAAATAACGAATATAAAAAGAATAAAACTAAGTATTCGTAAAAAAAGCGACATTTTATTTTGATTAAGTTATTAATAAGTAAATACTTCGTGCTATTTATTGTTACTTATGCAATTCTAGAAATTCCGAAGATTCAGCAAAATACAGAATTGGATAATCAATGGTTCGTTAAGTTTCTGTATATATTTGATTTACAGAAAATTTAAAAGCATTGTTTGTTTAAGATAAATCGTTGAAAATCTGTGTTTTAATTTGTAATTCATATTTCATAATTCATAATTTAACGAAGTGTTGTAATCAGTACCATCAAAAAAGGACGAAGACCTTATTTAAGGACACATTTTCCAAGAACGACATGTTTCTCTTTTCCTAGGCAGAAACCTTTTATGGTCAATACCTCATCTACTCGCAAAGGTCTGGTTATTTGATTATTGCTATACATTACACAGCTAACGCCATAGTCGGTATTGTAGCCTTCGAGAACAACGACAACCAAGCCTTCTTGATTTTTGTATTGTAAAGAAACTCTTCCTTTTACGATTAGCTCCCTATTTTTATAAGTGAAATCTGCTTTTTTGTTGTCTTTCTTATAATCACTAATGATTTTTGTTGCTTCTATCGGAAATTCTAATAAAGGGCGTTTCGTCGTTTTTATTTCTTTTTCAATAGTTACTTCTGTCGTTTTGCATGCACTAAGCATCAAAAAGAAAAAAAGGAGTAAGCTGTATGTTAGGTTTATTTTTTTCATTATTATTAATTGTTGATAAGTATGCGTCAATATTTCTTTGTGTAAATTAGTTATTTTGCGTTCCTTTAATCGTTTTAAAAACTTCTTCCTGTAATCGTTGTTTCTTTTCTATCGCCGATAATCGCTCGGAAATATTTGAAACAGACGGAATATAAGTACTATAAATACTATCCACGAGCCACAATTCAATAACAGCACTTTTTGCTAATTCTACGACCACAGCGTCTGGATGATCTGCCTTCAAGTTGTAAGTTGCTTCTTTAATTTTAATAATTCTACATAAGATTAATTGTTCATTGGTCAATAAAACGAACAATTGTTTCTCTGTCGCCTCACGCACTTGAGACGTAATCAGCCAATCGCCAGCATGTATGCCCTGTTCCAAATAACTCATGTCGTGCCCCATGTACTCGAAAGCTCTATTTTCTGCTTTAGGTCTTTTGCCTAATGTTATTGTCGGTAATTGTTGAATGAATTTAGTTTGTTGGTATTTTGTTAAGTATAAATCGTATTGATGAGCGGCAACAAACGGAATAGCATTGGCTTGTTGTTGCCCTGAAGAGGCTTTTATTCTCTTCTCATCAAAAATATCAACATGATAAATTTCGTTAATCGTTAGTTTTTTAGTTAAAAATAAGTCCACTCGAATGCCAAAATAATTAGCAATTTCGATAATTGTATCAACTTTAGCTTCAGCTCTGCCTTCTTCATAAGCACCAATACTGGCTCGTGATAAATTGAATAAATCAGCAAATGCCGTCTGACTCAGCTTTTTGACGGTGCGTATTTTTTTTATATTTGTTCCGAATAAAGACATGAAAAATTTATCAAAAAAGTGCTAAAAAAATTAGGATAATCTTTTTTTTTTAGTCATATTTGCTACCAGCAATTTACTAGAAAAATAGATACAACAAAAATAATTAAATTATTCATTAAAAAAACAAAGATTATGGGATTTTTCAATCGAGTATTTAAAATAGGACAAGCCGAAGCTAATTCAGCATTAGATAGCATCGAAGATCCAGTAAAAATGACCGAGCAAGCGATTCGTGATTTAAAAGTCGATTTGGATAAAAGTATTAAAGCATTAGCAGAAGTAAAAGCACTTGCTATTCGTAACCGAAACGAAGTAGAACAGCATCGTAGCAAAGCCAAAGACTATGAAGGCAAAGCGATTATGCTTATCAAGCGTGCAGAAACTGGTGCATTAGATCCTTCCGAAGCTGACCGCCTAGCAACTATTGCTTTAGACAAAAAAGAAGAAAGTATTAAAAGTCTTGCTGTTGTTGAAACAAATCAGAAGAAATTTGATTCGTCCGTTAGCTCGCTGGAAGCAAATGTGCGTAAATTAAAATCAAATATTTCTAAATGGGAAAATGAAGCTCGTACGCTCAAAGG
>JAOZTL010000337.1:0-1263 GCA_029942205.1 Bacteroidales bacterium
AAAAAAAAAAACACGGCTCTAATTGTAGACGAAATTATTGGAGAGCACCAAGCTGTACTAAAACCCGTTGGTGATTATTTTAAAAATGTGCAAGCAATTTCTGGAGCAAGCCAACTAGCAGACGGGCATATTGCTTTTGTCCTAGATATTGCCCGCCTTACTGACACTCAATAAAAATAAAAAATAAGATCTCAATCAGTATATAAAAAACAATGCAAATGAAAATTTCTACACAAATAACCACTACGGTAACGATTACTACAGCATTATTGGTATTAGCCTTGGTATTGTATATCGCTCAAGAAGCAAAACAAATCCAAAACAAAACGGCACATAGCGATATGGAGAATACCGCCAATTATTATGCTGCAATTATTGATGCTAAGTTAGAAATACCAATGGATGCAGCACGCACAATAGCTCAAATGTTTGAAGCAAACAATTCAATACCAGTCGGGCTTAGACGCTCGGTAATGAACAAACAGCTAAAAAGTGTATTGGTTCAGAATCCTTCTTTTTTGGGTGTATGGACGTGCTGGGAATCCAATGCATTGGACAAACAAGATTTTCGTTATGCCAATACCAAAGCCCATGACGAAACAGGGCGTTTTGTTCCTTATTGGTATCGAAACAGCGATGGCATTAATGTGGAAGCTTTAAAAGAATATGAGACAGATGGAGTTGGAGATTATTATCAATTAGCAAAAAAAACAAATAATGAAGTTATTTTAGATCCATATTTATATGAAGCAGGAGACCAACAGATACTCATAACGTCTTTGGTCGTTCCGATACATATCAATGGAGAATTTGCAGGAGTTGCTGGAATAGACATTCCATTAGAACAAATACAACAACTCGTATCTGAAGTAACACCTTATGAGACAGGATATTCAGTTTTAGTTTCCAGTGATGGAAAAGTTGCAGCACATCCTGAGAATTTTCGGATTGGAACTAATGAAATGGATTATTTAGATAATGACCTCCAGACTCCTTTTTTAAATGCAATGAAAAATAAGGAAACATATCAATTTGAGCAAATATCACGTAAAACAAAAAATAAAACCCAGTATGCCGCAGCCCCAGTCCAAGTGGGTAAAAGCACAAATTACTGGATGTTTTTCATTTCAGTACCCGAAAAAACGATACAAGCTGGTGTAAATCAATTAAATACCTCCTTATGGATTGCAGCTATTTTGGGCTTATTATTAATAGCAGTAATCGCTTGGTGGGCAGGTCGCAGCATAGAAACCAATATACAGA
>JAOZTL010000337.1:1273-4477 GCA_029942205.1 Bacteroidales bacterium
TAAGATGTTAACAGAAGTAGGTGCTGTAATTAAGGCAAGTAACAATGAGAATTTTAGTTATCGTACAAATTACAAAACCGTTCATCCCGATTTTCATCCTGTGCTTATTGGCTTTAATGAAGTAATGGATACGATTGTAAATAAAATTTCGTGGTACAAACAACTACTCGATGCAAGTCCACTAGGGATAGTAGCAATGACATCCGATCGAAAATTTTCGTTTATAAACAAAACAGCCGAAGAATTAATAGGACAGGATGGAACAAGCTTAATAGATAAACCTTGTAGTGTTTGGGGAACACCCTTGTGTAATACCGAAAATTGTGCGATAGAAGCTCTCCATAAAGGAGAAAGTCAATCATTTTTCACAAATCTGAATACAAGCCATCGGGTAGATATATCAACGATTAATAATTTTGCAGGTGAAGAAATTGGTTATATTGAAACAGTAATTGATATTTCTAGAATCCAAGAAAAAGAAAAATACAATAAAATAGAAATAGAACGCCTTTCGAGTAATCTGCAAATAATTGCCAACGGAAGTTTCAATATAGATACAGAAATCACGCCTGCCAGCAAATTTACGGCACAAGAGTATGAGAATTTTTCTAAAATTTATAAAAGTATATCAACATTAACCAATGTACTAACGATGCTAACCACAGACATGAACCAGATGTATATGAAACAAGCATCAGGCGATCATGAATATTATATGGACGACACTGGCTACAAAGGTGTTTATCAACAAGTGGCACAGGGATACAATCAGGTCGTTCGGCTACATGTAGATAGTATTTTTGGCATTTTAGAGATTATAGAACAATATGGCAATGGCGATTTTCAGTATAAAATGCCTTTATTACCTGGCAAGCAAATCGTTATCACAAAAACGATCAATAAT
This sequence comes from Bacteroidales bacterium, assembly GCA_029942205.1. Taxonomy (GTDB): domain Bacteria; phylum Bacteroidota; class Bacteroidia; order Bacteroidales; family JAOZTL01; genus JAOZTL01. The sequence goes on from JAOZTL010000337.1 coordinate 2,178, forward strand.
GTACGAAACAACTTATTGAACGTAACTGCTACTATCAAAGAACTAACCGATAAAATAAAAGGAGGCAAGATAAATACCAAAGCAGACAGCTCGTCTCACAAAGGAGAATTTAAAGTAATTATTGAAGAAATAAATAATTCACTAGATGCAATTACTTCTCCTTTAACAATATTAATTAGAGACCTTTATTCGTTTACAAAAGAAATTAAAAACGGAAATTTAACAAGCCAACTCTCTGATAGCGATCAAACAGTTCCAGAATTTTCAATTACTGTAAAGAGTATAAATCAAGCAATTAACGCTGTCATAAACCCATTAAACATAGCAATCAAGCATATTAGTCATATTGCCATGGGGAATATGTCTGAACCGATTACAGACGAGTACAAAGGCGATTTCAATCAAATGAAAGAGAGCATCAATAATCTTATCAGCATTAATCAACAAATAGCACAAAATGCCAAACAAATAGCAGATGGAGATTTAACTACACAACTTTACAAACGTTCGGAAAACGATGAATTGATTGTTGCATTGCAGAGTATGACCGAAAAAATAAAGTCTATTGTTGTTCAAACGAACGAGTCGGCAAATAATGTTGCTGCTGGTAGTATTGAAATTAGTAACAATGCTGCGGCAATGGCACAAAGCGCAAACGAGCAAGCTACTTCAGTAGAAGAAATTTCGGCATCCATAGAAGAAATGCAAGCAACCATTAGCCAAAATACACTAAATGCAAACCAAACAAAAGAAACAGCACTCAAAGCTGCCGTAGATATTGAAAAAGGAAGCAATTCGGTACAAACAACTATCGATGCAATGCATTCCATCATAGACACCATACAAATAGTAAGTGAGATTGCAGATAAAACAGATTTACTAGCAATTAATGCAGCAATAGAAGCCGCTCGTGCAGGCGAGCACGGCGACGGTTTTGCGGTAGTTGCTGGCGAAATTCGCAAACTGGCAGAAACAAGTAAAAGTGCAGCAAAAGAAATAAATCAATTATCAAAAAATAGCTTAAAAATAGCCGAAGAATCAGGTATTTTATTAAAAAACATTGTTCCACAAATAAATAATACAGCTCAACTAACACAAGAAATAAATGTAGCTAGCCAAGAGCAACAAGGCGGTATTCAACAAATAACGACTTCGATATTAGAAATGAATAATTTATCGCAACAAAATGCAGCATCTGCCGAAGAATTATCGACAGGAAGTGAAGAATTAACTTCGCAAGCGGATATGCTACGAGAAATAATTCGTTATTTTAAAATAGGAAACAAGCAAGCAATAAATTCGCAACAAAATGCAAATACAAATTTCAAAACGAATAATGAAACTATTGATTCTGGTATTTCTATCAATTTATCAAATAATAAAAGTAGAGACAATGAGTTTGAACAATTTTAATTCGTAAACATACACGTAAGCACTTCGTGCTATTTAATATTACTCATGTATTTGTATCAAATTATTATTATCAATGATTTACACGTGATTTTTAAAATTTTAAAAGTGTCGCTAATTATAGCCTGTAATGTTACAAATTACAGGCTAAGGGATTGTTCCGAAATAACTTGACGCTTTCAACTTGGTCTTTTGCATTTTATCTTCTTTGTAAAACGCTTCAAATAGCTCGCTATTATTAGTTTTTACAAATTGCTAAAAAGCAATACACCTGCCTTGAAAACTGTCAATTTATTCCATCACAATCCCTAAATTATACAGTAGCTGCAAAATAAAATTCATAAATAAATGAAACATCAAAAAAAAAGAAAACGAAAACCGTCCTATTTATCTTTTCAGTTAGGAAAAGAAAACTATGCGATTTCATCTCCCAAAATCATAGAAATACAAAAAGCACAGTACATCACTCCCTTTCCTAATGTTCCTAATTTCATAAAGGGAGTAATTAGTTTTCGGGGCAGCATAATTCCTGTAATTTGCTTGCGTTACAAACTAAATCTACCAATAAACGATTCGCAAAAATATGATCTTATTATTTGTGATGCCATTTTAAATAAAAAAAAAATAATGATTGCTTCCATGGTCGATAATGTTACTGAAATATTATCTGCTGATGACGAAGAAATACAGCCTATCATGCAAACTAGTACTTCTCTCAATACGGATATATTCTTAGGAATGCTAAAAACAAATGAACACTTTACTTCGATTGTCGATATTGATAAAATATTTACCGAAATAGAACAAAACATCAATGAAGTACATAATTTATAACGAATAATTAACAGTTTTGCTCTCTTATGAATTTTAAAAAAATCATTGATAAATGA
>JAOZTL010000338.1 GCA_029942205.1 Bacteroidales bacterium
ATGTATGAAATTTTGAGCTATTTTTTTAAAAGTCACTACTTTTATACGCCATCAAATTATTGATTATAATTTTTTTGTATAAGCAATGACAAAAAGATCGAAGACATTAAGATTTTTTTTCGGGTGCAAACGAGATTAATAATGAAGGTAATAGTAATAAATTACCAAACATAGCCACCATCAAGGTAATAGAAACAAGTAATCCAAGTGCTTGTGTTCCACCAAATTTGGATGCAATAAAAATAGCAAAACCAAAAAAGAGAATAAAAGCGGTATAAATAATACTAACTCCTGTTTCACGTAATGCAAAATCAACTGATTTTTGTACATCTTGATTTGTTGAAGCTAATTCTTGTTTATATTTTGCCAAAAAATGAATGGCATTATCTACCGAAATACCAAAAGCAATGCTAAACACCAGAACAGTAGACGGTTTTATTGCAATATTAAAAAATCCCATAATACCAGCCGTAAGCAACAAAGGTAGTAAATTGGGGACAACCGAGATGAAAACCATGCGTACCGATCGGAACATAATGGCCATAAATACTGCAATCAATACAATAGCCAGTGCCAAACTAGAAGTCAGATTATTAATCAAATGCGTCGTTCCTTGTGTGAAAATAATGCTCGATCCAGTAACGCTAACATTATACTGCTCGGTCGGGAATATTTCATTTACAATGCCTCGGATACTATCGGTTATTTGCTTGGTTTGTAGCGTACCGATGTCTTTGATACGAAAGCTTAAACGTGTAATTTGTGATCGACTATCTACAAAGCGAGAAATTAAATTTGTACCTTCGGGACTATTCATTTTTGGAATATATTTGGCAATAAAGCTCATTTCTTCGTTGGATGGCAATTTATAATGCTCAGGTTTTCCGTTGTAATATGCTTGTCGTGCAAATTTGAGCACATCCACGATGGAGCTTGTCCCCGAAAGTTCTTTGAATTTAGCCAGACGTAATTGCAATTGTTCTATCCGTTTGAGCGTTGACAGTTTATAAATTCCTTTGTTTTTTTTCGTATCAATGGCTATTTCAAAAGGCAATACTCCTTTGATGTGCTTCTCAAAAAATTTAAGATCGACATAAACAGGATCGTCATGCGGAATATCGTCCACAATGTAGCCTTCGTTTTCCATGAGCGATGTACCATAAATCGAAAGCATAATTAATATTAAAACACTAACATACACTGCTTTACGGTGATTTTGTGTAATGATACTAAATTTGGAGAGAATTAGATTAACACTTTTATATTCTAAATGCTTAATATGCCTGCGTTTGGGAGCAGATAAAAAACTGAAAAATATTGGAATCAAAAGAATCGATAGAACAAAAACACCCATAATATTGATAGAAGCAATGATTCCAAATTCCATCAAAAAACTGTTTCCTGTAACCAAAAATGTAGCAAACCCAAGTGCGGTAGTCAAATTCGTTAAAAACGTAGCCGTACCCACTTTGGTTATCACTCGTTGTAAAGCTTTGGTTTGATTACCGTGCTTGACATATTCGGAATGATATTTATTGAGCAAATATACACTATTCGGTATTCCAATGACGATAATCAGTGGAGGAATCATGCCCGTAAGTACGGTTATTTTATAATCAAACAAATTGATAGATCCCATCGCCCAGATTACACCAATACTGACAATAAGCATAGAAAATATTACAACTTTGAACGACCGGAAAAAGAGATACAAAATAAATGCAGAAACCATTAATGCCATAAAAATAAACATAAACAGCTCGTCTTCAACCAATTGCATGATTCGAGTACGTGTGTATGGTAATCCCGAAAAATGTGCTTTGAGTCCATATTTGTCTGCAAACCGAATGCTTGCATGCTCAATGTCGTCAATAATGGCTTCACGCCCTTTGGTGTTCAATATCGCACTATCAATGCTGGCTGCAATCAGAAATACATGAGTTTCTTCGTTGTAGAGCAAGTTTTTATAAAATGGCAAACCCAATAGCTCTTTATTCAAGCTATCCAGCTCATTTTGTGTTTGTAGTGTTTTTGGGAAAATGGGTTTTAATTCAAACTTTTTGCTTGTGCTGTTTTTCACCAAAGCATAAGCACCAGATATAGAAGTCATTTGTCCAATTCCTTCCATATTTTTGATGGAATCAGAAAGTGCTATCCAATCGTTAAATTTATCTTTTTGAAAGAAATTAGGATCTTCCATACCTACAATCATCACGCTTCCGTCTTCACCAAAAACTTTTTTAAATTCCTGGTATTCAACATAAAAAGGATCATCTTTGGGTAATAAAGCTGCATAATTATAACCAAGCTTAATAAATTGGGCATTATAGGCCATAAAAACGGTGAAAAGCGTAACCAAACTAAGTAAAAGAATACGGTAACGCAAAATAATAGTTGCTAATTTATTCCACATTAAATTTTTGTTTTTAATAGTTAAGCACTTTGTGCTATCAGATTTTTTTGTGCAAAAATGATACTAAGATTTTCTGCTATTTATAATTGCTCATGCATTTGTACAATATTAATAAAATCAGTGGTTTGATGAGAAATAATGTTTTTTTTTGTTTGATGAATAAAATAAACAAAAGCTGGACTAAAATTATAATCTCTACTAACATCGGTCTGCAAAAGTAACTATTTTAATATAATCAGACAAAATTATTTGCATACTAATTTACATCAACTGGCTAATAAATGGCTAAAATACAACTGGTTTACATATCAAACCGAAGTCGTAACAAATCTTATTTTTAAATCAGCAAATTATCTTACCGCTAAATTTCTCTGATTTGAACCAAGCATCAATTATTGAAGGTTCTGTCTCTCAACACTTCGTTAAATTTATAATTGACAATGAATAATTGATAATTATTTTACTGATAAACAGTAGCTTGCAAGTGCTAATATCCAAATAAATGTTTATGTGCTTGACTGTTAGTAGATTACAAAAAAAACTTAACGAACCATTGTTCTCTAACATTAATTATCGGCTATTTTTGATTCTATCTGAATTTAATGTACTTTCGTCAAAGAAAAAAGCGTGATTTTTTTTCGCTTTTTTGGAAAATTAAGGCATACAGATGTCTTTTTAGTCATAAAAGATTAAAAAAGTATGAATTCTAAATTGCATGCGGAAGTGTTTGTATTAAACAAAAAATAGGCTCGAATTTTGAGACTATAGAATCTAAAAATAATATCATTTTTCTGTGCATAAAGTAGTTTTTTGCCGATGAATTACACGAAAAAATTAGTATAGTTCATAAGCAACATTTTAACAGACGAAATCATAAATCACGAAGTGAAATTAAATATGAAATATTGTATTTTATTAATTATAAGTCTCTTACAGCTATCAGTTTTTGGACAAACAAAAATTGTATTGCAGGATATTAATCAATCCCTGATTATAGGCAAATCGGTTGAAATACTTATTGATAATACTAATCAACTCACTTTTAAACAAATTATTTCACATAAAAACCTTAATAAATTTAAGAAAAGCGAACAGGAAATTCCAAATTATTCTTTCAATAAATCACATATCTGGTGCAAAATAGAAATCGAAAATAAAACTCAGGAAACGGAATGGCAGCTTAAAATCAGTAATCCTGTTATTGATACACTAATTTTTTATTCACCACAAAACAATGGAGAATACTTAGGCTTTGAAACCGGTTATTATCTACCGTTTAAACAAAGACAAATTCAATCGGCAAATTTCATTTTTAATATAAAACTTGGACATAATGAAAAAAAGATTTTTTTCTTAATGCTAAAAACCGAGAAATCATTTAATTTTCCTTTAGAAATAAGTACAAAAAAAATGATGTTTGAACGTAAACAAACAAACTATATTCTTGATGGAATATATTTTGGTTTGATAATAATAATGGTTCTTTATAATCTACTGGTATTTTTCTCGACCCATGATAAAAATTATCTTATTTATGTTCTTTATACTTTGTTTATTGGATTAACTATTGCCGATTTAAAAGGCTATGCTTTTGAATACTTATGGCCTGCACTCCCCAAAATAAATCCCTTTCTTCCTGTTATTGGTGCATTATCTGGTGGATTTGCAATGTTTTTTTCTGCAAAATTTTTGAAAACAAAAACCAGTTTACCCATATTACATAATTTTTTTGTAGGGCTAATAGCCTTGTTTTTCGTGAGTTTTGTTCTTGCTATTTTTCGTGAAACTACCTATGCTGTTCTACTAAGTTTTGTAGCAAGTGTATTCGGTTCAATTTTGGCATTATTAGCAGGATTAATATTATTGAAAAAAAAATATCGACCAGCCAAATTTTTCCTGATAGCATGGATTTGGTTTATTGTAGGATTAATGGTTTATATATTAGCCGATATGCAACTTATAGCTTTTAATCAGATAACAAAAAATTCTGACTAAGTCTTTTTTTGTTGGTTTTTGAAAAGTGCCTAAAATTCA
>JAOZTL010000339.1 GCA_029942205.1 Bacteroidales bacterium
TCTGCACTTACCGAAATATTTAAAGAATGCTTAGTGCCAAATTGAGGAATTTCGATACAACTATCGCATTCGTCCACCACTTCTTGCGCCACACCTTTCACTTCGTTACCAAAAATAAAAGCATATTGCTGATTTGCTTCTACCCGAAAATCGTTAAGCAATACGCTACATTCGGCTTGCTCAATAGCTACAATTTGATAATTATGCGCTTTCAGTTCTTGCAATGCTTCTTTGGTCGTGGCAAAATATTTCCAATTCACAGAGTCTGTTGCGCCCAATGCCGTTTTATGAATCTCCCGATGTGGAGGGCAAGCCGTTATGCCACACAAATAAATGGCTTCGATCAAAAAAGCATCAGAACTACGAAAAACCGAACCAATATTATGAAGACTTCGAATATTATCCAGCACAATAATGAAAGGACTTTTCTGCAATTCCTTAAACTCCGTTACTCCCACACGGTTTAGTTCCCTATTTTTAAGTTTTCTCATGCTACGAAAATATGTTTTATATGCATAAATAGCAATTTTTTTTTTTTACTAAGCCAAAATAAATTAACTTAGAGAATTATTTGACCATCAATAAGGTCTTCGATCTATTTTGATGTTACTTGCGTACATGTATAAAATTATTGAAATTAATGACTTATTAAAAAGTAAATATGTAATTTTATATCTCACTAAATTATCAAAATTTACATAACTGCGTAAGCAACATCAAATAAGTTTAACCTTAATTTTATACATTATCAATATATTAACAAAATAATTTTAATAGCACCATTGTGCTAAAAACCCAGATATTTTTAAATAAAAGCAAATGAATATACACGAATATCAAGGAAAACAAATCCTTAAAAAATTTGGAGTAGCAGTACCCGAAGGTGTGGTAGTAGATACTCCTAGTGCCGCAGTACAAGCTGCACGTCAAATAAAAAAAGAAGTCGGTTCTGGTAGCTTTGCCGTAAAAGCACAAATACATGCTGGTGGACGAGGAAAAGGTGGCGGAGTAAAAATTGCTAAAAGTTTTGACGAAGTAGAAAGCTTTGCCAAAGATATTTTAGGAATGACACTAATAACTCACCAAACAGGTCCCGAAGGCAAAGAAGTACACAAAATATTAGTAGAACAAAGTATTTATTATCCAAATGAGAATGGTGAAATTAAAGTCGAAGAGTATTATATGAGCGTATTACTCAACAGAAGTAGCGGTCGCAACATGATTATGTACTCTACCGAAGGAGGTATGGACATCGAGAAAGTGGCTGCCGAAACTCCTGAATTGATCTTTTTTGAAGAAATAGATCCACGTACAGGCATTTTGCCTTTCCAAGCACGCCGTATTGCTTTTAACTTAGGTCTGGCTGGTAAAGCATTCAAGCAAATGGTGAAATTTGTGGGGTCATTATATGCTGCTTATGCTGCTAGTGATGCTTCTATGTTTGAAATTAATCCTGTTTTTAAAACATCCGATGATCTTATTCTTGCTGCCGATTGTAAAGTGAATTTAGATGATAACGCATTATTCCGTCAAAAAGAATTTGCTGCCATGCGTGATACTTCCGAAGAAGATCCATACGAATTGGAAGCTGGAAAGTATGACCTAAACTTCGTCAAATTGAATGGAAATGTAGGCTGTATGGTGAATGGTGCTGGACTTGCGATGGCTACCATGGACATTATCAAGCTTTCGGGTGGCGATCCTGCCAACTTCTTGGATGTGGGTGGTGCTGCTAGTGCCGAAACGGTTGAAGCTGGATTCCGAATCATTCTAAAAGATCCGAATGTAACTGCTATTTTACTCAATATATTTGGCGGTATCGTTCGCTGCGACCGTGTAGCACAAGGTGTTGTGGATGCTTATAAATCTATCGGAAATATCAGTATTCCTGTTATCGTAAGACTACAAGGAACTAATGCCGAAGAAGGTAAAGAACTAATAGACAACTCTGGACTTAAAGTGTTTTCGGCCATCACCTTGCAAGAGGCTGCCGACTTGGTTCGGGAAGTAGTAAAATAAGATCTTTGACTAAAACTTATTTTTTTTCATTGGGTTTATTCATGAAAAGGCTACTCGGTAAGAGTAGCCTTTTTTATGAACAAATCTCATCCGTCAATACAAACCAAATGCACACAGAAGTTACAAATAACATAAGCATCAAAAGTTGGGACGAAGCCGATCGTCCTCGTGAAAAACTCCTTAGCAAAGGAATTTTTAGTTTGTCGGATGCCGAATTGATTGCCATATTGATTGGTTCGGGAAATAGAACAGAAACTGCCGTAGATTTATCCAAAAGAATATTGGCTGGCGTACAAAATAACTTAAACCAACTAGGTAAAGTATCGGTGGTGGATTTACAGAAATACAAAGGTATAGGCGAAGCCAAAGCAATTAGCATTGTGGCGGCAATGGAACTTGGTCGCCGCCGTAAGGCTTCCGACAAAGTCCAACGGCAAACCATCCGTGCTAGCAAAGACGCTTTCGATATTTTTCAGCCTCTACTCGCCGACTTGCCACACGAAGAGTTTTGGGCTTTATTACTCAACAATCGCAACCAAGTGATAGACAAAATCCGAATCAGCATGGGAAATTCCACAGCTACCATTGTCGATACGAAAATGATACTCAAACCTGCGATAGAAAAACTGGCATCGAGCATCGTTTTGTGCCACAATCACCCATCGGGTAATCTTGAACCTAGCCAAGAAGACATTAATATTACTAAAAAAACGCATCGTGCTTGTAAATTGCTCGACCTACGATTACTCGATCATCTCATCATTGGCGATGATGATTTCTTTAGCTTTACGGATAGTGCCATTCATTTAGATTAGGTCTTCGACTTTTTTTGATGTGATTTACGTATTTATATAAGCACTTCGTACTATTTAATGTTGCTTACACATTTATGGCAAATGCTTACAAATAGGAAATTATACTGAATTGCTGTTATAATTGTGATTTAGAAAATGAATTATTTTTTGTTTGTTTTTATTTATAAAATTCTTGCATAGCCTGTGTTATGGAATAATTTTATGAGTAAAAACAGGCAGAAAAGAAACCTTTTAAATTCATAATTATGATAGCATTTCAGTATACATAAAAGTAAATGTCGAAAAACTTTTGTACGAGTACTTATTTATTCGTAAAACAGGTGTCATCCATGTTATTAATCAGCTTTAGCTGCAAAAAAATCAAATCTTTATTCGTTCAATTATGCATCAATCATTAGATACTTATATTTTAGATCATTGCGATACGGAAGATCCTATTCTGCACGAACTAAACCGTGAAACCCACCTAAAAGTTCTTATGCCACGCATGCTTTCGGGGCACTTGCAAGGCAAAATGCTGGAAATGATAAGCAAAATGATACGCCCTAGCCATATTCTCGAATTAGGCACTTACACGGGCTACTCTGCCATTTGTTTAGCCAAAGGGCTTATCGACAATGGTTTGCTGCATACTATCGAAATTAATGACGAGCTGGAAAGTATGGCTCGCAGCTATTTCAAGAAATCGGGTTTTTCCGATCAAATTGTCCTGCACATTGGCGATTCGATGGCGATCGTGCCTCGCTTATCTCCTTCTTTTGATTTGGTATTTATTGATGCCGACAAACGACAATATTTGGATTATTATCAGCTCGTGTTTGATAGAGTACGCTCTGGTGGCTACATCATTGCCGATAATATTCTGTGGGATGGGAAGGTGGTAGAACCACTAAAGCCAAACGATGCTTACACGAAAGGTATTCTTACGTTTAATGATTTTGTGAAAAATGATAGTCGTGTAGAGAAAGTGATTTTCCCTGTGAGAGACGGTTTGATGGTTATCCGTAAAAAATAAGCACTAAAGGGCGAGAATACTTTTTTCTCTTTTGATATAAAGCCAGAAGTAGAAAAATATGCTCGTATTTTTGCAAATCGGATTATTAATGAAAAACTTATGGACATTACTCCTTCTGTAAGTGAAAAAAAAGTTAATACAAAAATTAATGCTGATTTTGAACAGGTAGATTTAAACAGTATAGAGCATGAAGATGTAAGAGAAATAGGTGCAGAATGGCTTTGTAAACAGACCCTTGACAAGCTTGGACTGGGTGAATTTTTAGAGAAAAATCTTTCATTCATTCAGCCAGATAGTCGACAATCACAAATGCATATTATCAGCCGTGCAATCTATCCTGCATCAGAACATAAAACGGCTCAGTGGATAAAGGAAAATTCATCTGTAAGTGGACTTTGCGAAGTACCAATAAACAAAGTGAACTATCACAAACTCTATAATATTAGCAATAAACTTTATCATAAAAAAAGGCAAATAGAACAATATCTATCATTCAAAACTAATGAATTATTTGATATTCATGATAAAATTCTATTTTATGATTTAACCAACACTTATTTTGAAGGACGTAAAGAAAATAGTCAGT
>JAOZTL010000340.1 GCA_029942205.1 Bacteroidales bacterium
GACAAAATATCATTAATGATAGCAGTAGTGATAATTAAAAGAGTAATTAAAAAAACAATGCTTTTTTCTGTTTTTTTAATTATTGCAATAATTAATAGGACAATAATGTATACTATTACTACTAAAAAATAATATTGAAATACTTGTAATAAATACGTGAATATATCAGAAGGTGTAACCAAACTAATCAATATAAATAAAGACGAAATACTCCAGATAACTTGTATGACATTTCGTTTAAATAAAAATGGAAAAGACGCTGCAATAAAATTAGCAAGAAGAGGAAATAGTAAGTACAAAATAATAAACTGAAAACGAATAGTCCATAACCAAGAAATATTTTCAAATAAAAGGAATAACAAGCCTTCTCCAATAATTAACGTGTATATTGATAATAAAAAAACTCCTATGGCAAGATAAATTACTGCTTTTTGTGTTTTAAAAATAGGATATAGAATAAAAAAGAATAGAGACATTAAAAACAATATTGCAAATAATATAAGGTCTAGGCTTCTTTTGTTGAGATTTTGTTGATCTATTTGTTTGCTTAAGCCAAGCTGTAAGTTTTTCCGCATTCCGCTTGGTTGTTGATGGAAATTACTGACTTGTAAAACCAACTCCACCGTCGAACTTTCAGGTACAAAGCGAACAATTTCTATTCGTTCTTTTGGCTCAGACATGTGAGTGTTTTTTCCTACTTTCCCAAGTGCTGCAACTTTTTTATCGTTCACAAATAGCTCGTAAGAACTTGCTATCCGAGGAATTTTCAGGCAAAGTTCTTCTGTTGTGTCCGACAGCAGAAGCGTCATTTTGTAGCTAGCATAACCAAATTTAAGCAATTCTCGATCATGTTGTCGCCATAAAGAAGGCACTTTTATGTAGTGTGGTGTTGTATGGCTACTGTCTGTTTTTATGAGTTCTAGCCAATAAAATTCCCATTCGCCAGTTAAGCTTATTATTCCTTTGTTCTCAAAATCCCATGTTCGTAAATCTAAAATGCCTTCTTCTACTTTCGGATTGTCTTGCGCTAATGCCAACTGCCCCAATAGAGTAAGAAAAAGAAAAATATATTTGAATTTTGTGATCATTGAGTGATTCATACTATAAATTTAAGATCTTCGATCTTTTTGATGTTGCTTACGCATTTGTATAAAACGACTCTAATCAATAACAGATTAAAAAAAATGTATGATTATTTTTGTCGATTTACTTAACTTAGAATAAAATAAATGCCATGCATGAGTAAATTAATAATTAACTATGTAAAGAGTGGATTATCATACGAAAAAAATTATTCAATTTCTGTTTTTATTGCTTTTAGCACGACACCCATATTTTTGCGTCCATCAATTTTGATAGTGAGTGAATTATCAAATCGGACATGACGAATGTATTCATCTTCATAAACGGCTGGTAAAGAGGCTAAATAATCATAATCATAAAATCCATCGTTTGAGTAAGGATTGATGGTAAAATAGCCAACACGCAACGATGTTAAATTCTGAAAAAAGTGTGTTCCTTGGCTTGGATCAATCCGATAGTTTTCCAATCCCGATTCGATGATTAACCGTGCGGCCGAGATGTGTGGCCATTTGATTGGAATTCCCAACCATGGATCGCTAGATCCCCAGCGTCCAGGACCTATTAGTATGTAATTGATGTCTGCTTTCACAAAGGACTCATTTCGTTTAGCAACGCATTTTGCTATTTCGGGCGTATTGGCAGCATTGAAATTTTCTGTTCTAACATACACTAAATCATGTATCCCTTCAACTATTCCATTCCCAAGTGCCATGTTGGATCGAATAATTGTATCTTCTTCTTTGATCAAATCCAGCGGTTCTGTCAATGCTTGCGAATTATCTACAATTGGTCGAATTTGTAATAAATTGAAAATATGTGCATCCTTTTTGTTTTTAGATAAATTCACGGCAAATTCTATTTCAATAGGACTATTCATCTCTCGTCTTCCTATTTTCAATAAATTTTGCAATATTTTGGCTAATGGAAAGAAATCATATTTCAATATATTTGCAAATGTGATCACCTTTTTTCCCTCATAATGTGCTCCATCTTGCAATATCCCATTCTGAAAATCGTAAGTAGAAGCAATATGCGTTATCGAACCATCTTTTTCGGCATCTTTTATTCTTAAGTTGAATAAATTAACGTCATCTTTGATACTCGTTTGAAAAGCTTTTGGATCTAAATTGAGTGCAAAGAATTTTTTTTGTGATTCGGCAAGAGCCATTTGTGGCGTAGAAAGTTGCAATACTTTCTGTGGATATTTGGGCGAAAAGCGCAAACCCATTCCGCCATCAACAATATATTTTCCCAATCCCAGAGCAATACTAGCAATACCATCGCTAGGCTTTTCGGGAGGAATAGGGTAGAAATTAATCGACCGTGCAACACCTGAGAATGTAGGATAAAAACGATCGCCGTACTGGCTTCCACAAACTTCTTGCAATACCACACCCATTTTTTCCGAATCAATCATATTCGATGTCGCTTCCATGTACGATTTACTATCAGCAAAGTATACCGATGCATACACACTTTTTATTGCTGTACAAAGTAAACCTAATGACTGCTCTAAGTCGGTGGTGCGAGGAATCATGTAAGTCGAATAAATGCCAGCAAATGGCTGATAATGTGAATCTTCCATGACGCTAGACGATCGTACAGCTAATGGATGATTTACTTTAATCAGAAATGCACGTAAGTCTTGCCTAAAATTAGCAGGGATTTTAGCATTTACAAAGGCATTCATAATGTCATCGTCATTGGCTTCAGACAGTGCTATCTCAAATAAATCATTTTGTTCCATAAATTCATCGAAAACTTCGGTACTCAATACTACCGTACGTGGTATTTTCAACAAGGTATTCGGAAATTTACAACACAACTGATGCTTTTTTATAAATGCATCGATAAACGATAGTCCACGGGCTTTTCCACCCAATGCGCCATCGCCTATTCGGGCATAGCTAAGGTAGCTATCGTAAGTTTCTTTGTCAAATTTGGCAATAATTCCTTTCGATTTGTGAATACGAAAGCTCGAAATGGTTTTCAATATGCTTTTTCGTGCATCCTCAATATTGGTATAGCTTGTTAGCTTCTGGTTTTTAAACTTTTTTGCTAATGGAAACAACGCTCTAGCATTCAGCCAACGCGAGAAATCGTCATGATCGAAATGGTACTGAAGCGATTGATCGGGAATTTTCTCAATCATATCCTGTAATTCACGCAAATTAGCAGCCTTACCTATTTCGCTATAATCGGGCATACGAAATATAAAACTCCCAAAAGCCAAACTCTTGGTGATGTAATCTCGAAGCTTAATGGTCAGATTTTTAGAATATTTATAAATGAAACTAATGTTTAATTCTTCGGCTATTTCCTTTTTTAATTTATCCGACGATTGAAGCAACACGGGCATGTGCTTGTCTGCTTTTTTGATTTCGCGCGTAAGTTCAATGCCCGCTTGTTTGTTTTTTACCCCATTTTTATCATACGCAACATCTGATATTACACCCAAACAATTATCTTTATATTTATTGAATAAATCAATTGCTTCTTCGTAATTCGTTGCAAGTAAGATTTTTGGTCGCCCACGCATGCGAATCATTTCTCGGTGGTCGTTAAGACCCTCTTTCATAAACTTACGAGATTGCTTGAGCACAATATTATAAATCAAAGGTAAGTAGCTAGAATAAAAGCGGATTGAGTTTTCCACAAGCAGTATTACTTGTACATTTTCTTCAGAAACATCTTGCTCTGCATTCATTTTGTCTTCGATCAATTTTATGATAGAGAGCATTATTTTTGTGTCGCCTTGCCAAGCAAACACGTAGTCGATGGCAGACAGGTCTTCTTTTTGAATTTGCATGGATACTTCGCGCGAAAACTGTGTGAGAACAACAATCGGAATGGCAGGAAAATCATCTTTTATTGCTTTTGAAAACTGAAATACGTCTGAACTCCCCAAGCTAAGCATGGTGATAATTAAATCTATTTTGTCTTCTTGTAATATTCGCAAGCTTTTAGGAAAATTATCAGCATGTAAAAATACAGGAGGATAACGCAAATTTAAAGCTACATATTCATTAAAAATTAATTCATCAATTCGTCCATCCTCCTCAAGCATATAAAAATCGTAGCTACTACAAATAATCAACACCTTGTAGATGCGATTTTCCATTAAGTGCTGAAAATTAGTGAACTGGAAACTGTTCTTTTCGGATTGAATAATGCGTTGATTTAATTCCATTACTGTAAGAGATTTATTCGGGTTTTATGCAAAAGTGCTAAAGATACAAAAAAAACAGGAATAAACAGTGCATTAAAATCTGTAATCTGATTTATATTACTCACAAACTGACGTAGTTTATTCATAAACAACCAATTAAATAAAAGCAAATATACAA
>JAOZTL010000341.1 GCA_029942205.1 Bacteroidales bacterium
TAGCTTCTTTTTCTTGAATATCAATATGATATTTTTTAGCCAAATAGCGTAAAGCTTCTGGATACGAAAACTTTTCGTGTTCCATCAAGAAACCAACAGCATTGCCACCAATGCCAGTACTGAAGCACTTGAAAATGCCTTTGGCTGGTGATACTACGAACGAAGGCGTTTTCTCGTTCGTAAACGGGCTAAGTCCTTTGTAGTTAGTTCCTGCTTTTTTTAATTGTACGAAATCTTGGATGACTTCAACAATGTCGGCTGTCGAAAAAATTCGATCAATATCTTGACGATCAATCATTTATCATTAGAAAAAAAGTACTTCGTGCTATTGGATGTTACTTATGCATTTATGAAAATTTATTGCAATCAATACTTATACTAAAATGCTGCAATAATTATGAAAACAAAAAATAAATCATTTTTAGAATCATAATTATTATCACAATTTAATATATCAAAAAACAAATTAAGGAATTGATTTTTAATAGGTGCTTAAAAGCACAACAAAGATAGTTGGAAAAGCAGGAATACCAAAAAATTATGTATCTTTGCTAAGGAACATAAATTAAATAAGCTATAATAGTTAGGCGAACTTGTTTTGTTCTTTAACGACTTAAAAAATATGCCAATAGCACCGCTATTAAAGGATTTTTTTAAGGAAGTTAAAGGACATAAGAACGAGTATACTGTTATATGTTATTTAATTTGCGTTCCTAAGGGCTTTATGGTCTTAAATTTCAATCTACCCATTTACATAACGAAGTATGAAAACAATACAAACGATAACACTTGTAGTATTAAGTATTTTTTGGTTGCAAAGCTGTACTAAAGATACCAAGCAAAAGTCATCCAACACAACAGGAAGCCAAGAAAAACCCGCATACGTGATTGCTATACACGGAGGCGCAGGTGTAATGAGCCGTGATAAAATGACCGATTCGCTACAAATGGCTTATACAAGCAAATTGCAAGAAGCACTGGATACCGCCAAAATGATATTGACCAATGGTGGCACAGCACTCGAAGCTGTCGAGCGCACCATCCAAGTACTTGAAGCAAGCCCGTTGTTCAATGCTGGTCGGGGGGCAGTTTTCACGCACGATGGGCACAACGAGATGGATGCTTCCATCATGGACGGTAGCAACCTGAATGCTGGTGCGGTGGCAGGCGTAGGCGACATCAAAAGTCCAATAGAAGCCGCTCGTTACGTGATGACCAATTCGGATCACGTGCTACTTTCGGGCAAAGGCGCATCGGATTTTGCTCGTTCGCAAGGGCTTGAAATCGTTGATAGCAGCTACTTCTTCACAGAAAGACGCTGGCAAAGTTTACAGAACATGTTGAAAGACGAAAAACACGGCACGGTAGGCTGTGCGGTTTTGGATAAATACGGCAATTTGGCGGCAGGCACGTCTACTGGTGGAATGACAAACAAACGATTCAATCGAATTGGCGACTCACCCATTATCGGGGCAGGTACGTATGCCAATAATGCAACTTGTGCGGTTTCGGCAACAGGGCATGGCGAGTTTTTTATTCGCTACACGGTAGCACACGATATTTCGGCTTTGATGGAGTACAAAGGGCTTAGCCTACAAGACGCTGCCGATGAGGTGATTAATAATAAATTAGTGGCTGCTGGCGGCGATGGAGGAATTATTGCAGTAGATAAAGACGGTAATTATGCGCTGGTATTCAACACGCCTGGCATGTTTCGGGCTTTTGCCAAATCTACGGGCGAAGAGGGAATTGCGATATTCAAATAAGTTCTTCGAACTTTTGGGATGTTTCCTATGGATTAATAAAAAAATATTTGATTGATTATAATGCCTATAAAAAAGAAAATACTTTTCATTACAACAGCTAGCTTATCCACCAATCCACGATTGCTGAAAGAACTGAAAGTGGCATCGGATTTGGGTTATGAAGCGCATTTGTTGGCATTTCGATTAGGAAACTGGAGTGATAAAGCCGATAAAGAACATTTGAAAAGCTTAAATTGTTTGTCTACGTTTTTATCAGCCACCCAAAAGTCATTTTGGGCTTGGTTGGTTTCTTCGCTTATCGAGAAGTTTGCACGACAAATGCATGTTGTTTTCAGAAAAAGTATTTTGTTTGCTACTTTTGCGCATACGAAACGTTCATTCTTGTTAATTAGCAAGTTACAACAAAAATCTGTTTTGTTTGATTTGATTTCGGCACATACACTGGGTGCTTTATTTCCAGCTTTTTACATGGCTCTCAAATATAAAATCCCCTTTATTTTTGACATAGAAGATTACCACCCTGGTGAAAAATCATCAGAAGCAGAAAAGGACAGGCGAAAGTTATTGATGAAAGAATTATTGCCCAAAGCAGCTTATTTGACTTATGCTTCGCCGCTGATAGGAGAGTACAGCCTGAAACTATTGAGGGATTATCCCGCAGATTGGCATCAGTTGATTAATAATTGTTTTTCGGAAACCGAATTTCGCTTCCACGACAACCAGTCTCCTAAAGTGAAATTGGTTTGGTTTTCGCAAAACATTAGTGCTGGTCGAGGATTAGAACAAGTTTTGCCAGCTTTGGTACAATTTCGTACACAAATAGAATTGACGCTTATTGGTAATTTGTATACTGATTTTTGGAATGATTTTTTGTGTAAATATAGCGATTTTATTACCGTAAAGCCTCCTATGTTGCAGAAAGATTTGAACTTGCAGCTTGCAGAATTTGACATAGGACTGGCAGTGGAAATTTCATCCGTTGATTGGAACAAAAATATTGCTTTGTCTAATAAAATCTTTGCTTATGCCCAGTCTGGTTTATTTATTTTGGCTACCGATACGCTCGCTCAAACTGGCTTTATGAACGAGCATACAGGTTTGGGGCTTGTGGCTGGACAAAATGAAAAAGCATTAACAAAAGCTATCGGTTTGATTATGAATAAAATTGAGACTATACGGAAACAGAAAAAGGAACGTTTTCTGTATGCAAAACGATTGAGCTGGGAGCACGAAAGCAAAATAATAGATCAAATTTGGCAACAAGTAGGCACGAAAGAATGATGCTTTTTCGTAACACATAAAATTGAAACAGTGAAAAATATTCTAATTATATACCCACATTGGCCTCCATCAAATTTGGCGGGCGTGCATCGTGCACGGCTTATAGCCAATTATTTACCCGATTTTGATTGGAATCCGATTGTTTTGACTGTAAAATCAGAATATTACGAAGAAAAATTAGATGACGAAATATCCAAAACTGTATCCGATAAAATAAGCGTACATTATGTAGATGCAAAGCCTGTCAAGAAACTAAGAATCATTGGAGACATTGGTTTACGAGCATTTAAGCCATTGCGAAAAAAAGCTCTCCAATTAATAAACGAAACCGAAATTGACTTTATTTGGATTCCTATTCCATCTTTTTATGTAGCAGTGCTAGGGCGACAATTATACGAACAAACAAAAACACCTTACGGCATTGATTATATCGACCCATGGGTGCGTGATATTAGTAATCGAAAAAATATTCGTTCGTTGCTAAGCCTTACGTTAGCTCACATTTTAGAGCCTTATGCCGTGAAAAAAGCCAGTTTGATTTCAGGCGTTTCTCAGGCGTACTATCAGCCAGTTTTGGATCGAAATTTCCGACACAACAAAATCGTGCATGTAGCTATGCCTTATGGCTTTGACCCAAACGATCATGCCGTTCGGCTAGAAAATACGAGCTATCCGTGGGATGCATACTCTGATTGTATTCCGTTGATTTATGCGGGTGCATTTTTGCCTTTATCAGGCTATTTTCTGGAAAGCTTGTTTAGAGTGCTTCGTAAATTAAAACAAGCGAATAATATAAGTGAGAAAGTGAAATTATTTTTTGTCGGAACAGGCGTTTATACACATAAATCGATTAGTACCTATGCCAAAGAAGCCGACATTTCGGAAATGGTGATTGAAACTCAAGAGCGTTTTCCCTTTTTGCATATTCTTAATTACTTGTCCGAATCGGCAGGCGTAATGGTCATTGGCAGCACCGAAAAACATTATACAGCCTCTAAAATTTTTCAATCTTTATGGAGTCAAAAGCCTGTATTTTCGATTTTTCATAAAGAAAGTAGTGCGGTTCAAATATTGAAAGAAGCAGAAGCAGCAAGTTATACAGTCGAATTTATTGAAGCACAAAAGAGCCAAGATCTTGAAAAAGAAATAGAACAAAAATTCATGGATTTTATAAATCCCAAAAGTGTATGGAATCCAAATTTGAAACAATTAGATTCATATTCAGCCAAAGAATCTGCTCGTAAATTAGTGCAGGCAATTAATATTATATAAATATGAAAAGTTTGATTAGTATTTTGAAATTCATAATAAATCATCCAATTGGACGGAAACGAAAATTAAAAGGAGTATTTCATTTTTTTAAATGGCT
>JAOZTL010000342.1 GCA_029942205.1 Bacteroidales bacterium
TGCATCGCTGGGATGGAAACCGATTGAAAAGCTTTCTGCATGATCGATCGGACGAGTTTTCGTTAAGCGATAATGTGGTGTATTCGATGGTCGAAGATTCGGCAGGAAATTTATGGGTAGGCACGCAGTTTGGTCTGAATTTATTTGATACAAACAATGAACATTTAGTTCGTTACCAACGCATACAAGGCAAAACAAACGGACTAAGCAATAATTTTATTTTATCCTTATTAATAGATAGCAAAAACAGGTTTTGGGTAGGAACAAAATCGGGTCTACATTTATTCACTCCCGCAACAGGCAGTTTCAAAATGTTTTCGTATGAATATGGTTTTATCAATGACTTTATTTATGCCATACACGAGGGCAATGATGGCAACCTGTGGATGTCAAGCAACAAAGGCTTGATTAAATTCGATCCAGAAATAGAAAAAGCAACTACTTTGGGATTATTTGATGGGATTCAAAGCTATGAATATAACTTTGGAGCACACTACCAAAGCGAAACAGGCGAATTATTCTTTGGAGGTGTAAATGGAGTAAATGCTTTTTGCCCAAAACAAATAAAGTATAATCAATTTGCACCAAAAATTATTTTTACTCGAATAACCAGAAATAACAAATATGGCGTACAACAAATATTCTTGGATGAAGCAAACACCATCGAACTGAGTAACAAAGATCACAATTTGACCATCGAATTCACCATGCCCGAATACACCAACCCAACAAACAATTACTATAAATTTATGCTCGAAGGAATAGACGAAACATGGACAGAGGGCAACGCATTACTAAAGGCAAACTACACACAATTACCTGCAGGAAAATACACCTTTAGAGTACAAGCTGCCAATAACGATTTGATATGGAATAAAGAAGAAACAACAATAACAATCATTGTGCACCCTCCTTTTTATACACATCCCTTAGCTTATATTTTTTATTTCTTATTAATCATATTCACGATGGGACTTGGCATTTCTTATTATACTCGTTTTTTGCGAAAAGCAAACAAAGAATTAAATGAGAAACAAAAAATAGCCATTCGTGTCGAACAACAAAAAGAAGAATTAGCCATAAAAAACAAGAACATAACAGACAGCATCAATTATGCACGACACATTTTGCAGGCCATGATGCCAACCGAAATAATATTTCAAAAAGTATTTCCATCGTCTTTTATTCTTGATTTACCCAAAGACATTGTTAGTGGCGACTTTTTTTGGGTATACCAAAGAGACAACAAACGCTTTGTTGCTGCCATCGACTGTACTGGTCATGGCGTTCCAGGTGCTTTTATGGCAATTATCGGCTTCGACCTTTTACGTGAAATTGTAATTAATCAACAAATAGACGATCCTGCCACTATTTTAGACAAATTAAGTACTGGAATAGCAAACTCCTTTCGAGGCGAAACCGAAAAGATTCAATTAAAAGATGGCATGGATATGGTTTTTTGTGTTATCGACGACACCAAGCAAATCATTCATTATGCAGGTGCATTCAATCCATTGTACTTGTTTCGTAACGATAAAATTGAAATTTTCAAAGGAGACAGGTTGTCTGTTGGTTATTCAGCTGTCGTTCAAAAGCATCATTTTCAAACACAACACATTCCTTTTCATCATGATGATGTCATTTATTTATTTTCAGATGGCTACACCGACCAATTTGGTGGACGGAAGCAACAGAAATTCAAATTTCGGCGATTTAGACATCTTTTATTATCAATTTATCGTATTGATATAAACAAACAAAAAGAAATGTTAGAAAATACCATACGAAGCTGGCAAGGTAAAAATGAACAAGTGGACGATATTTTAATTATCGGTATTAAACTTTAGTATACAATTGATTTATGTTTCTAAACAGGAATGATAAATATCATTTTTTATCAGAAAAGATAGAACCTATTTATTTTCAGCATTTTCAGCATCTACTATTTTTTCTTAAATCTACAATATGCCCATAAACATATTCTCAAAATTATTATTTCAATAAAATAATATTTACTTTAGTTCTCTCTTAAAAATAACAATTAAAATTTAATTTATATAAAATTAAACAATGGGAAGCTTAAAAGAAAAATTAGCTCAAAAAATCACAGAGCACAGAGTAAGAACAACAAAATTACTCAAAGAACATGGTGATGTAAAAGTAGGAGAAGTAACTATTTCTCAAGCTATTGGTGGTGCACGTGGTGTACGTACTTTAGTTACCGACATCTCTTATTTAGATCCAATGGAAGGTATTCGCTTTCGAGGAATGACTATTCCAGAAACAATGGCTGCACTTCCAAAACCAGAAGGTAAAGATTATCCTTACGTAGAAGGTTTTTGGTATCTTTTATTAACTGGTGAAATTCCTACCGAAGCAGAAACTTTAGAATTAGTAGAAGATTTCAAACAACGTAGCGAAGTGCCTGCTTATGTATTTGAAGTATTGAAAGCGTTACCAAAAAGTTCGCATCCAATGGTTATGTTTAACACTGCCATTCTTGCCATGCAAAAAGAAAGTAAATTTGCTAAATTCTACGAAGAAGGATATAATAAAATGGATGCTTGGGATTCTATGTACGAAGATTCTACTGATCTTTTGGCTCGTTTACCTGAAATTGCTGCCTTTATTTACAGATATAAATACAAAGACGGTGATATTATCGCAAATCCAAAAGTAGACATGGGTACCAACTTTGCAAAAATGATGGGTATCGATGCTCCTTATGATGATGTTGCTCGTATGTATTTCATTCTTCACTCAGATCATGAGTCAGGAAATGCGTCTGCTCACACAACTCACTTAGTTGCTTCTACATTATCGGATGCTTACTATTCGCTTTCTGCTGGTATGGGTGCTCTTGCAGGGCCATTACATGGATTAGCAAACCAAGAAGTATTGCGTTGGTTACAAGGCGTAATGGACAAATTGGACGGAGTAGAGCCAACCGAGGAAATCATGAAAAAATTCGTTTGGGAAACCTTAAACGGAGGTCAAGTAATTCCGGGATTCGGACACGCCGTATTGCGTAAAACTGATCCTCGCTACCAATCACAACGCGAATTCTGTGAAAAGCACTTACCTGAAGATAAAATCTTCAAATATGTAGATATGCTTTATCGTGTAGTTCCTGATATTTTGGTGGAACAAGGAAAAGCAAAAAATCCATGGCCAAATGTTGATGCACAATCAGGTGTTATCCAATGGTTTTATGGTATTACTGAATATGACTTCTATACTGTAATGTTTGGTGTTGGACGTGCAATTGGTGTATTAGCCAATATCACATGGGATCGTGCATTAGGTTATCCTCTTGAAAGACCAAAATCATTAACAACGGATATGCTTGAAGATATTGCAGGTATAAAAAAATAAATTAATTCTATATTGAAATAAAAAAATCCCCGAAAGGGGATTTTTTTTTGTCCGTATGGGAGCTGTCCGAAAAGTACTAAATGAACGTCATTACGATGAGGAACGAAGAAGTAATCTCCTGTATACCTACGTGTTATATTTGGGGGATTCCTTCGCTTCGCTCGAATGACGGCTTTTCGGACAGCCTGATTTTTGGTAAAAACAAAAAAAATAGAAAATTGCAGCATTTAAACTCTCTTTTACGTATTGGTTAAAAAGAAACATAAATTATACAGATGAAAAAGGTATATAAATTTGGAATCGTTCTAATTCTTATTATTAACTCAATTTCCTGCAAAAATGAATTGCCTGAGCTTGAGTTTAAGGATATAAAACTGAATAAAGTTGGTGAGCAACTGGTGGAGTCAGATAATAGTTTTGGTATCGATTTGTTTAAGTTGCTGATGGACAATAGAGATGAAAATAAAAACCTTATGATTTCGCCCCTTAGTGTTTCATTGGCATTGTCTATGGCCTATAATGGTGCTGATGCTGAAACAAAAACGGCAATGGGAAAAACATTATGCTTAGAAGGCTTAACAATTGATGAAATAAATATCAATAATCAGCAACTATCAGAAGCATTAATGAGTGTTGATGACCGTGTTGATTTTAATATTGCCAACTCTATCTGGTATCGTGATGGTTTTTCTGTTTTACCTGATTTTATCAGAACTAATGAGAATTTCTACAACGCTGAAGTTCAAGCCCTGGATTTTTTAAATCCTGCATCAAAAGATATTATCAATAATTGGGTAGCAGATAAGACCAATAACAAAATAACAAAAATTGTTGATAATATCCCTTCTGACATTGTCATGTATTTAATAAATGCCATTTATTTTAAGGGAAACTGGAAATATCAATTTGATAAGTCGGAAAACGAAATAAAACCATTTTACCTATTTGATGATACCAAAAAGGATGTGGAAATGATGACACAAACTGCGGATTTAAAAAAAATGGCGAATGAAGATTTTTACTTAATTGAATTAGCTTATG
>JAOZTL010000343.1 GCA_029942205.1 Bacteroidales bacterium
ATTAATTCTGCGATTATCCCGTCTTCCATCTGAATATTTAATTTGTAAGGTCTTCTAAAGGTTCAACTAGTAAATGCAACGTTTCAAACGGCTAATTGAAAGGACTTTATATTTTTCTTTTTTTTCAAAACCCTCTAATCGGCTTTTGCATAGAGATTTTGAAAAAAAGAAAAAAATATATTGTGTTATCGTTCTAATAAATAAGCAAATAAAGTGTTGCATTTACTAATTGAACTTTCGTTCGACCTTTTCAAGTTGCTTACGCACAAAAGAAAGTGCTTTCTTAATCAAACATTTCCCTTATGAAAATCCGTTATGTAGGCATGGGTGGAAACCCGTGCAAATTATAATGTTCACACCGTAGGGTGTTGTTTTCAGAAATAAAAGCTCAAAAAAATAAGCCCTCGGCTCGTTTTGTGGAAGGATAAATTTATGAAATTAAACAAATTAGTTTACATTTGCACATTCAAATAAAAATATAGATAAAACCCGATGGCTCAAGAAGATCTTTTTAAAAAAATAATAGCACATGCCAAAGAATATGGCTTTATTTTTCAATCAAGCGAAATTTATGACGGACTGAGTGCCGTGTACGATTATGGACAAAATGGCGTAGAATTAAAGAATAATATCAAGAAATATTGGTGGGATTCGATGGTTATGCTTCACGAAAACATTGTAGGTATCGATTCGGCAATATTCATGCACCCCTCTGTATGGAAGGCTTCTGGGCATGTTGGAGCATTCAACGATCCGCTGATTGATAATAAAGATTCTAAAAAAAGATACCTTGCCGTTGTCCTCATCTAAGACTATGGTGAGAAAATAAACGGGAAAATCAATAAAGAAATAAAAAAAGCCCAAAAACGCTTCGGAGACACTTTTGACGAAGCCGAGTTTAGGACTACCAATAAACGAGTACTGGATAATCAGGCAAAAATAGACGCAATTACAAAGCGTTTTGCAAGTGCTTTGGAAGCCGACGATTTGGGCGAAATCAAACAAATGATTATCGACCTAGAAATAGCCTGCCCCGTGTCTGGATCACGCAATTGGACGGATGTGCGACAGTTTAACCTTATGTTTGACACCAAGTTAGGCTCTGTAAGTAATGATGCCAACACGATTTATTTGCGCCCCGAAACTGCACAAGGGATTTTTGTTAATTATTTGAATGTACAAAAAACAGGAAGGATGCGCTTGCCATTTGGCATTGCTCAGATTGGCAAAGCATTTCGTAATGAGATAGTTGCACGGCAATTTATTTTCCGTATGCGTGAATTTGAACAGATGGAAATGCAGTTTTTTGTGCGTCCAGGCGATGAGATGAAATGGTTTGAAGGCTGGAAAAAAACACGTTTGGCATGGCACAAAAAATTAGGTCTTGGTGATGCTAAATACCGCTTTCACGATCATGATAAACTGGCACATTATGCCAATGCGGCTGCCGACATCGAGTTTGAGTTCCCTTTTGGTTTCAAAGAACTGGAAGGCATACACTCACGCACAGATTTTGATTTATCGCAGCACCAAGAGTTTTCGGGCAAAAAGATCCAATATTTTGATACCGAGTTAAACAAATCTTATGTTCCTTATGTGGTAGAAACGTCTATTGGACTGGATCGCATGTTTTTGTCTATTCTGTCGAGTGCGTTTGTGGAAGAAACCATCGAAAAGAACAACGGAAAAACCGAAAAACGCACCGTATTGCGCATTCCACCTGCATTAGCTCCCGTCAAAGTTGCGGTATTGCCTTTGCTGAAAAAAGACGGATTACCTGAAAAAGCCCGTGAAATAATGAACCGCCTAAAAACCGATTTCAATTGCCAGTACGACGAAAAAGACTCCATCGGGAAACGCTACCGCCGACACGATGCCATCGGAACACCTTTCTGCATCACCATCGATCACGACAGCCTTACCGACAATCAAGTAACGATACGTGATAGAGACAACATGCAGCAAAGCCGTGTAAATATAGCAGATCTGTACCAACTGATTGACGAAAAAGTTCACATGAGAAATTTATTTTTATAAAAAACAATTCAATAAGACATAAAGTCTTCTATCGTTTTTAATGATGTTTACGTAAACAAGATCAAAAAAATCGAAGATTTTAGCAATTAATTAAAAGATGAATATAAAAGAATTAGCAAACGACATGCGCCCATATTTATTAACGATTCTTGGGTTTTTGGTATTGAGTTTTATTTATTTCAGTCCATTGATTGAAGGAAAAGTACTGCCACAGGGAGATGTAACGCATGCCGTAGGAGTTTCGCAAGAACTCACCGACTTTGAAAACCAAACAGGCGAAGAGTCGGAATGGACAAATTCTATTTTCGGAGGAATGCCTGCCTACCAAATCAAAGGAGGAACTTCCTACAACGTATTTTTATACCTAAACAGGCTGTTTCGCTTTGGATTACCATACACCACGGTAGCTATTTTATTTGTCTACATGTTAGGTTTTTACTTATTATTGCTTAGTCTGAAATTTGATAAATGGATGAGTGCACTTGGCGCACTGGCTTTTGCTTTTTCATCGTTTAATATTATCATAATTGCAGCAGGGCACGTTACGCAAGCCTACGCTATTGCTTACATGGCACCCGTTATTGCTGGTGTTATGCTCACGTATAATAAAAAATACCTTTGGGGTGGTTTATTAACCATGTTTGCTTTCGGTATCGAAATATCCACCAATCACGTCCAAATTACATATTATTTATCCATGGTTATCGTGATTATTATACTGGCTCAGTTTATAATAGCCATTATAAATAAAAACTATAACGAATTTGCTAAAGCCACGACTGTTTTAGCCATTGCTGCTGTATTGGCTATTTTGCCAAACGTCATGCAACTTTGGACAACTTACGAATACGGACAAGAAAGTACACGAGGGCAATCGGAACTTTCGGTAGACGAAAATAAAAAATCGACAGGTCTGGATATAAAGTATGCGATGGATTGGAGTTACGGCATTGGCGAAACGATGACATTGCTCATTCCTAATACCAAAGGAGGCGCAAGCAATTATTTAGGCAACAACCCCGAAGCAATGAAACTTGCCGACAATCAATTTGGCGAATACATTGCTAAACAAAACCAATACTGGGCAGATCAACCATTTACATCGGGTCCCGTATATTTTGGTGCAATTATCGTATTCTTGTTTGTTTTGGGCTTATTCTTGGTTCAGACAGCTGAAAAATGGTGGCTGCTGGCAGCAACGGTTTTAGGAATAATGCTATCGTGGGGCTATAATTTTCAAGTATTTAGCGAATTATTTTTCTACAATGTTCCACTTTACAATAAATTCCGAACCGTATCGATGGCACTCGTAATTCCTGCACTCACCATGCCATTGCTCGGTCTAATGGCTCTCAAGGAAATTTACGAAAAACCTGAAATACTAAAAAAACAACAAATTTATTTTTATATTAGTTTAGGATTAACTGGCGGTTTGGTATTAATTTTTTATCTAATGCCTGCTACATTTTTTGATTTTGTGAGTACCAATGAATTAAATTCATGGAATGCACAAATACTGGAAACCCCCGAAGCGGCAGGACAAATCTCGTCTTTTATTGCAAATCTGGAAACCGTGCGGATCTCTATTTTTAAAGCCGATGCCATTCGTAGTTTTATATTCATTATCTTAGGTGCAGGAGTGGTTTATTTATTCTCTTTTCAGAAAATCAAGAAAGAATATTTACTAACAGCACTTATTGTATTGGTTTTGGCTGATTTATGGACAGTCGATAAACGTTACTTAAACGAAGACAATTTCAAAAAACGCCCTTTTGTTGCTAAAAACGAATTTCCTAAAACAAAAGCCGATGAGTTTATTTTAAAAGATGTAGATCCTAATTATCGTGTATTGAATCTGACTAGAAGTCCTTTCAATGATGGAGTTACACCTTATTATCACAAATCAATAGGCGGCTACCATGGTGCAAAACTAGGACGCTACCAAGAATTGATAAGCAGCCATATCGAGCTAGAAATAAATGCGATTTATCAGACAATGAAAAATCAACCAGAAAAGCTAAATGCTGTTTTTGCTCAAACAGATATTCTGAACATGCTGAACATGAAATACATTATTTACAGCAGCGAAGATCATATTTTGAACATGAACTCGTTAGGCAATTGCTGGTTTGTAGGCGATTATGAAGTAGTGGAAAATGCCGATGCAGAACTAAAAGCACTTGCACTATTTAATCCAACCAAAACAGCAATTATCGACAAACGCTTCGATTCGGTTATCAAAAAACTACCCGAAACCGAATATTTCTCGTTAGATACAGGCTACATTGCATTATCATCGTACAAACCTAATCATCTGATTTATAAATCGTATGCACCAAAAGCACGATTGGCGGTCTTTTCAGAGATTTATTA
>JAOZTL010000344.1 GCA_029942205.1 Bacteroidales bacterium
GAATAAATGGCATTTTTTTGTTTTTTCTCTTAATCAACAAAAAAGTAATGTCATTTTTTTTTAACCAGAAGCGTATAAATAATGATTGTAGAAATAAAAATACCAAGTCCTGGCGAGTCTATTTCCGAAGTTAGAAATTACAGAATGGATGGTTGCTGATGGTGATTATGTCAAAAAGAATCAGGAAATAGCTGAAATAGAATCAGATAAAGCCACCTTAAACTTGATTGCTGAAGTTAGTGGAAAAATAAAAATAATTACAACAACCAATGAGGCGGTAGCCGTGGGCAGTGTCGCATGTTCGATAGATTCAAGTGAAGCTGACAACTCTACGTCTCCCGAAAAAATAGAAATAGCTACCAAAAAAGAAGAGGCTAGTTTGCCAGTAAAAGAGAAAATAGTAGAAAAAGAAGAAAACACAAATTATCCGAATGCTAAGGTTACGCCAATTGCACGAAAAATGATGGAAGAACACAAGCTTTCGGTTGATGACATTATTGCAGGCTATGCGAAAATAAGTAAAAAAGAAGTGTCTTTGATTATTGAATCAAACCATAAAAAAGAAGAGCCTACAAATAATTCACACTCAGAGACGAGTGAAACACGTAATATTACACGTGAAAAAATGTCATCGCTTCGTCGCAAATTAAGCAAACGTTTGGTGGCGGTGAAGAATGAAACAGCGATGCTCACCACCTTCAACGAGGTGGATATGAAGCCGATAATGGATTTACGGGAAAAATATCAGAAGGCATTTGTTGATAAACACAGCGTAAAAGTTGGGTTCATGTCCTTATTTTTGAAAGCTGCAGCCGAAGCATTAATGCTTTATCCCGAAATAAATGCAATGGTGGATGGTGACGAAATTGTTTATCATAATTATGCAGACATCGGTATTGCTGTACAATCAGCTAAGGGCTTGATGGTTCCAATAATTAGAAATGTTGAAAAACAGACACTAGCTTCGATTGAATTAACAATTAAGGATTTTGCAAAAAGAGGACAATTGAATAAAATTCGCTTGGATGAATTAGTGAATGGAACATTTACCATTACGAATGGCGGAACTTTTGGCTCGCTCCTATCCACTCCTATCATTAATCCTCCGCAATCGGCAATTTTAGGAATGCATAATATTGTAGAACGACCAATTGCGCTTGAGGGACAGGTGGTTATACGTCCAATGATGTACATTGCTATGTCATACGATCATCGTTTGATCGACGGAAAAAGTGCAGTAGGCTTTTTGGTAAAGATCAAGGAGTTGGTAGAAAATCCGATTCGATTACTTTTTAATGGAAAAGATCCTGAAAAAATGATACTAGATCTATAATAATCTTCACCTTTTCAATACAATAGCCAGATTATTTTCTGTTTTTTTTTATGTAATATTAATGAAAAAACTCTTTTAATCAATGATTTCTTGATAAACTATTGATTTAGAAAATATTTTCACTCGTGCGTGAGCAACATAAAAAGGTCAAAGACCTTATATTTTTATTCCAATAATAGTAACATCATCACGTTGTTCAGCTGATCGCTGAAATTCATCCAATGAATTTTCTATAATTTGTTTTTGGTCATTCAGATCAAATTTCACATTTCTTTTGAGAAGTTCATGAAATCGAGGCGAGCCGTATCGTGTTCGTTCAGGATTATTTTGATCAATTAGCCCGTCTGTTGTCATATACAACAAATCTCCTTTTTTTAATATCAATTCCTTATTTGTAAATAGTTGCTTATTGCGATAAACTCTCGTCCCTCCGATCGAGCGTCTGTCTCCTTTTATTTGGATTAAATCTTGTTTTTCATTTGAAAAATATAATAATGGTCTTTTTGCTCCAGAAAAAGTTATTTTTTTATCGTCATTATGCGATTCCAAAAGACATAAACACACGTCCATTCCATCATTATTTTCTGTACGTTCTTGTTTTAATGCTTTTTTCACTCCTTCGTCCAAAAGAGTCAAAATTTGAGCTGGATCAAAAACATGCCTTTCATTTACAATTTCATTCAATATCCGGTGTCCAACCATAGACATAAAAGCACCAGGAACACCATGACCAGTACAATCTACAACAGCGATAAATGTTTTTGCTGCAACATCTCCATAAGCCTTAAGGTGATAAAACCAATAAAAATCACCAGAAACAATATCTTTTGGTTTAAAAATAAGAAAGGAGTTAAAAAGTTTATCCATATTTTCTTTAAGCGGCAATATGGCATTTTGTATAGTTAGCGCATATTGAATGCTTGATCGAATATGCATATTTTGTTTCTGAATTCTATCTTTTTGTACTTCTAATTCTTCTTTTTGTGCTCTTAATTCTTCTGTTTTTTGAATAATTTCTTGTTCTGCTTTTTTTCTTTTCGTTATATTACTATCAATCGCTACAAATTTATGGATTTTTCCTTCGGTATTAGTAATTGGTGTGATGGTTGTTTGTACCCAAATTAATTCATTAAGTTTTGTTCTCGAAGAACTTTCATAAATAAATGATTTTTTATGCTTAATAGAAGAGGCTATTTTTTCTTTAATATCTTCATCAGAGCTTGTTTTATAAAGATTTGATCCTTTTTCTTTAACAAATTCATTAAAAGAATAGCCATATAATCTAGTAAATCCTTCATTAATCCATAAAAAGTCTGTATTTTCATTCATTATCACAACAGCATTATCTGTTTCACTGGCAACAATGGATAATTCTTCTAATTTAGTATTAACTGATTCCAAATATTTCGATTGAGCTTTTATTTTAGATTCGGCATCTTTTAATTTTGTAATATCGCTATCAATAGCAACTAATTTTTTAATTTCCCCATCGTCATCAAATACAGGAGTAAGCATAATGTGTACCCAAATAGATTTTTTATTTTTAGTGTCAATTTTTAATTGATAACTCACAGGCATTTTTTCACTCAAGCATTTTTTCACTTGTTTTTTAACAATATCTGGAGTATCATTACTAATTATATTTCTATTCAGGCTGATAAGTTCATTAAACGTGTATCCGAACATTCGTGAATATGCTTCATTAACCCATTCAAAATTACCCTTTTTGTCCATGATCAGAATCGCATTTTCTGTTTCGCGTGCAACGATAGAAAGCTTTTCCAATTCTTTATTTGTTATCGCCATTAATTCGGCTTGTGCCGTTATTTCTTCTTTTTGTTGTTCTAGGACAAGATTTTTAGCCACAATTTCATTTCGCTTACTTACCACTTCAGCTGTTCTTTGTTCTACTTTACGCTCCAATTGCTTCTTTTGTTCTCGCAACCGATTAGTTCTTACTGCAAACCAAGCATAGATAAGCCCAATTATAAATAAAATAGTAAAAATTCTAAAAATAATAGTTTTCCAGAAGGGAGGTTTTATTATAATAACAATACTTCTTGTTTTTTCGCTCCAGAGTCCATCATTATTTGTTCCACTAACAAAAAAGGTGTAAGTTCCTGGGTCTAAATTTGTGTATGCAACAAATCTTCGCTTTGAATTAATATAAATCCAGTGGTCGTCAAATCCTTCTAGTTTATATTTATACTTATTATTTTCTGGTGAAGTATAATGTAGGGCGGCAAATTCAAACGAAATCGAATTTTGATCGTAAGTAAGACTTATGGTGTCTGATAGCAGAATGGATTTATACAAAATACCATTTTTGTTGTTTTTTTCAGTAACACGTATGCTTTTATTAAATATCTGAAAATCAGTAATAACAATAGTTGGTTTATTGGGATTGGCACGAATGCTATCAGGAAAAAAACTATTAAAACCATCGATTCCGCCAACAAACATTTCCCCGTTTTGGTTTGAAAAATAAGAGCCTAAATTAAATTCGTTACTCTGTAAACCATCATCAATGGTATAATTTAGAAAAACATTATTCTGCGGATCAAATTTTGATAATCCATTATTTGTTGTCAGCCAAAGATTAAGATAATCGTCTATTAATATATTATAAATCACATTGTTAGGTAGCCCATCTTCTTGTGTGTAATGTTTAAATTTACCTGTATTTATATTTAATCGATCTAGTCCATTTCCTGTTGCAATCCAAAAAATACTATCATTATATTCAACTATAGAATAAACTTCTTGATGACTAATTGTATTATCATCAGTCGCCGAGATTTTATAATTTACAAACTGTTCTTTTTTTGGTTCAAAAACGGATAATCCATTTCTCGTTCCTATCCAAATATTCCCTTTAGAATCTTGCATAGAAGAGTATATTGTATTGTAAATTAAAGAATTAGGATTGTTTGGATTATTTTGATAACGTTTTATTTTTAAACTGTTTCTATCCAATTTGCAGAGACCTCCTTCATAAGTACTTATCCATAAAAAGCCATACTGTCCTATACACACTCCGAGCCCACGAGACACCTCTTCATCTCGTATGCCG